>NZ_JAYGHE010000034.1:0-79416 GCF_034931145.1 Nostoc sp. UHCC 0252
AAGTCTGTGTAATCATTAGAAATACCTCTTGTTTGGGGTAAAAAGGCGATCGCTCACGGTGCAAAGTTTGCGATCGCCTTTTGTTTTGCGTGAACAACGTTGTGGTTTACCGCAACGCTCTCAAATTGCTTTGGCGTAGCCTCATATTTTTAAATTCCAGTTATTGTCTCGTAAGAATCCACAGCACAAGGCTGTAAAGAAGGTATTGCGTGCGCGGTTGCTGTCCTAATTGGAGTATGAGTAGATTTATTGAGTGATTTTGAGTATCTCCCCCAGCCGACTTTACCTGGCGTACCTTGTGCTATACGACGGGAGGTTCTCGTTTCTCAAATCTATGTTTTATGTTGAGCAAATCTGTAACTGGTTAGACTTGCGAACCCTTTTTGCGTTTGGGTGCAGGCGGTTCGCTTTCCTTTGCCCTTGTAATAAATATAGACCAATCGCAATGCTTTTGCAATACTTTTGATATCAGATTTATTCTGCTTTTTACTTGCTCACTATCAGATTTTTGTATAGCAAAAGCATTGCATTATACTATACTTTTGCAGTACTTTTAGTTGCATAACGAAATGAAAAGCACAGCAAATGTAATATAAGGAGGTGTCCATGCAAGTCTTGCTCTTGTTTATGTCCAGAAAAAGAAAGCCTGTTTCCTTCCGAATTGACGAGTTAGTGGTAGAAACTCTAAGTAAATTAGCCAGAGAGGAAAACACTAGTGTTAATAGATACATTGAAACTCACTTTTTTCGGTTAGGCAAAGAGCGAGGCTTTATTTCTCCAGACGCTCAGTTGATTGGCGAAACTAGAGGAGGAGACACAACCAAGGGTACTGATGCTGATGATAATTGAAGCTATTGATTTTTATAGATTTGAAAGAATCACGCGAAAAGGTTGGTTTGTCGATGGAACGGGTGGTGAGGAAATTTAGTTGAATTTGGAATACAAAAAATTAGCTGCGCCAGGAAGGTTTAGCAAATAATTACCAATCATTTCTAAAGAATAGATTTCCGGTAATGCTGCCTGAAACTTACTCAGACGATACTCTGGTAATTGTGACAGGATAAATTTTTGTATATTAGGGCTTTGCCAAAAGTCTTTATCACTCATCTGAGTAATTGCCAAACTTAACGTAGCTTGACCAAGACTTTCTCCCTCTATTTTGAGCTTGAAGTTATCAGCAACAATCTTCCAATCATGATGGAATTGCAGACCATATTTGAGGGTGTGATTAATCTGTCCGCCGGCAAAAGTCCACCACAACGCTCGTTCGTTATCTATCTGAATACTTAATTGCGAATCTATCAGTAATGGTCTAAGGTCAGTACGAAATTCATCTACAGATGCTTGCGCTCTAGGATCAATATAAGGAATAATATCCTCTGTTTTAATGATTTCTGCAATTTGCTGGCACAGGTCATAACCTAATAGTTGCGGAGCAAAGCCGCCCCAACTTGGTTTTTTACCACGAGGAGCTGGAACAACCCCAACAATACGCTCTTGGTGGTTGATATGGGTAACAGTCCAAGCCTTACCACTGAGCAGGAAAGAACTCATATCTGCAACTAGTTTATCCACAAACGCTTGCTCTAAAGAGCCGATGGTGTAGCCAGATGGTGTTTGTACTTTATAAAGCAATGGGCTACTAAAAACTGCGTAGAGTTCCATAAAGTTTTTCCGACCAAAAACCCGTTCTGCTTTATCTCCCATTGAAAGTAAGCCACCTGCATGAAACAAGAAGTCTTCCCGAATCATGTGCTTGATTAGTACCTCAAATTCTGTATAGTTGATACCGGAAAAGTCAGGTACGCTAGACAAATGCTCCCAACAGCGTTCTGGGCTAATAGCACCAAATTGTAGAGTTAAAGCTAGTAACTGATGCACCATGACAGCCCAAGCTCTGGTTTGAATGGGAACAGATTCTACCCAGCTTTTTCTCGCTAGTTCAACAATAGCGATCGCTTGCAATACTGTCTCCACATCTTCACAAAAAAATGTAGTGTTGGCGCGTTGACCAGCCCTTCTACCCGTGCGTCCCAAGCGTTGTAAAAAGGAAGAGACTGTAGAAGCTGCATTCGCTTGTAATACTAAGTCTAAGTCGCCAACATCAATACCCAACTCTAGGGTGGAAGTGCAAATAATGCTGGTATTACTTCCTGTTTGAAAACGTTCCTCGGCGGCGGTGCGTTCTTCTAGAGAGACGGAACTATGGTGAACGAATACATCAGTCCCGCGATTTCGCATTCGTTCGGCAATGTCTTCAGCCAGTGAGCGACTGTCACAAAAAAACAGGCTCTTTTTTCCTTGGGTTAATTGACTAGCTTCTTGAGCGATCGCTCCTAGTGTATCTCGTAAATAAACGCGCAAATCTTTTTGAGAAGGCACTTTTGGAGGCTCAATAACATCACCTTCCCGTTTTGATGTCCCTTGCAGCCAATGCAGAATATCAGCCGGATTGCCAACGGTAGCACTCAACCCTATGCGCTGAATATCATTGACTGTATAACGCCCTAGCCGTTCCATCACAGACATCAGGTGAGCGCCTCGGTCTGTACCCGCTAAGGCGTGAACTTCATCAATAACTACAGCGCGTAAATCTCCAAATACTTTGGCATGGGGTACTTTGGCAGATAGCAGCATGACCTCTAAAGATTCAGGGGTGGTCATTAAGACTGCTGTTGGCTCTTTGATAAAAGTCCGTTTATGGGAATCTTTAATATCTCCATGCCACAGGAAGCGGCGCAAACCAACCATTTCTGTGTAACTCCCCAAACGCTCGGCTTGGTTATTTAAGAGAGCTTTGATTGGTGCAATATAAATTAAACCAACTCCTTGGGGTTCACGCTCCATTAACATTGCCAATAGCGGAAAGATAGAGGCTTCTGTTTTTCCGCCAGCAGTAGGAGCTAAAATTACTGCATTTTTACCATCTAATAAAGCGTGTGCCGCCAGTTCTTGCACAGGGCGGAGAGAAGACCAGCCCAAGCGGGAGACAATTGCTTGTTGTAGACGGGGAGGAAAACGTGCAAAGGCAGAAGTCATAAAAATTCAAACTATCCTACAGGAAGTAAGCTACAAAATTTCAAATTAGAATCTTTCCAATTCCCAATTCTCCACCTGATTAAAATTCCACAGCGTAGCCTTGAATATCCTCTGGTTCGGCATCAAAAAGGGGACGACCTTCCCGAATACGGATTTCGTCTTCTGTTAAATTAGTAGCTTCAAAGCCCTCGGCGATCATGGGGTCAAATTCCTCATCATTAGCCGCCAAATCTAACACGTTGACAAATTGGCGCAAGAACTGGCGGGGAACTACTCCAACATCGCCTTTAAACCCTGCCGTCACTTTGGCAACCAGTCGTTCAATAAAGTCAGGGGTGACTTTGGTAGTTAGGACTGTTTTATTTACAGTGGGATAAATTTCCCGCAATTTTAAGGCTACTTCTTTAAGGCGTTTAGCATCAAAAGGTTTGAGATCCAACTGGGGTTGGCGGGGGTTGGCAAAACCACCAGGAGCTAAAAATTGAATGCGATCGCTCAAAGGTTCCAAACCTCCTACACCACGTTTGGTATCATAAAATTCGGGTGTCCCTGTAAAAATCCATAGTAAGCCTTTGTAGCGGTCTGCCGCATCACAAATTTGACGAATTCCATTTAAGGACTTACCTCGGCTATCGTGACGCATTCGCAAAATTGTTTCTACTTCATCAATGACAATTACTAGTCCCTTATAGCCTGCGGCTTTGACAATCTCTAAAATACCCTGTAGGTAATCGAGAGCATCCCGGCTGACAATATCTCCTTTAATTCCGGCAATTTTTTTGGCGCTGGCTGCTACATTTTCACTACCAGAGAGCCAAGAAAGTAAAGCACTAGCTTCCGCAATTTCACCTTTTTGTTTAAGTATAAAAATAGTCCGCAATACTCTAGCCATATCTTCTGGGGCTTTACCACCAGTTAGGGAGGCGAGTTCTTCTTCCATACGTTGCTGCACTAGAGTATCAAACTCATCACTGTTTTCGTCAGCACCCCCAGCAATTAGGGCATCTTCTACACGGGCAATCCAACGGTCAATGATGTCGCTTAAAGCACCTCTAGGACAGGAACTAGTTCCCAATTCTTGTACGACTTTACGATAAACATCATCAAATTTGTAAAAGTGTAAATCGTTGTCAGAAACCACTACAAAGCTAGTCGCAAAACCTTGGGCTTGGGCATCCAGAATTGCCAAACATGACATAAATGTTTTACCACAGCCATAGCCACCACGAAGAAATTTAAATACACCTTCCCCATCAGCTGCTAGTTTGAGTTGGCGATGGATTTCTGTACGTTGTTTGTCAATACCGACTGCAAAAGCTTCTAAACCTCTTTCTGGAACAACTCCAGAACGCAGGCGTTCAAAGATATGCTCAATATCTCGTTCACTGATTGTCATAGTTGATTTTTAATTTTAGTTTTGCTTGACGTAACGCTTACCATTACTTGTCGTTTCAATCCTGACTGAGAAGGGAACTTTCTTCAAGTATTCCTCAAAATCTAAGGCAAAACGCCTGGCTTTTCTGGCGTTACCGAGAATTTGAGTGAGTTCTATTTCAGTAATAGAGTTATGTTTTTGGAGATGAAGGAATACTTGGGCTACTGTTTTATCCTCAAAACTATCTTGCCAATCATTGATGCTTGGTGTTTGTGTGGTAGGAATTTCGGTTTTTAGGGAACCAGAAACGTCAAAATATTCTTGGGGAATGGTCGCTTCTATATCTTCAATCCCGTCAGGGTGAAAAATCTCAATGCGGACTCGCTCATCACGTTGTCCTCTTAGGTCAAATAGCACTTCTACCCATTCATCTGTAACGGGAATTTGCAGTTGTTGGTTATTTATCCCTGCGCCGATAACATCTTTAATTGTGATCTGGATATCCTGACGGTTAGGAACATGGAAAGCTAAATTAATTGTCTTGGCTTCGGCAAAATTTAGCACGCTTTGAGGTAAGGGGGCTGGCTTAACTCTTAAGCGAATTTTGTTATTATCTGCTTGAGCTTCAATTAAGTATTTCACCATTCCCAAATGGGAATTATAACGGTGAGATACTGTGAGTACAGGAATGACGCGCTCTTGCAAGCTGTTACCACCGTGTACAAAAGTAGCGCCGGGATTACCTGTGGCAAATACAGATGTATCTTTACTAAAAATTAAGTATTTATTTTGCCCTTCATATTTTAGGGAACTCAGAGAAACTGTAACACACCCTTGCTCAGAGCGTGGTTCTAAATCTATGATATGGCGGCGGTTAGGGTCTTTTTTACTACCATATTTTATTTCTTGAGTGGTGTGGTCTTGCAGTAAAAAACCGTGGTCGGCAGTTAAGACAAATTCATTCACACCGATGTTTTTTAAGTGATTCCAGGCGGCTTTAATTTGCTGAAGCCAACTTTCAAAGGTGGCTAAACCCAGGTTAGCTTCCCCTGCATCGTCAATTTCTCGGCTGTGAATGACAATCAAACGGACATCAGCACAGCTTTTTTTCAGCTTAGATGTTGTATTATTACGAACTTCAGTTAGGTTAAAGCTGGCAATGTCTTTGTTACCCTTACCATGATGAGAGATGCTTTTATCTTTCATCGCCCTGACCCTTTCTTGGGGACTACGGACTGTATACTCACCTGTTTTAAAACCCTTAAAGCCATTATCACCAGCTAAGAGTAGCTTTCCTCCTTGGCTGACAGGGGCTAAGGCGTTCATACCTACGGCGGTAATACTGGGTAATTCTGCATACCTCGCTTTCAGGGAAACTATAGTACCAGCTTCAGTAAATTCTTTTAGCAGTTCTGTAGCCATTTCGTAGCGGAAGGCATCAATTAAGAAGTAGGCAACTTTTTTATGATTGTTTTGGGTGAGAGGGTGGATAACTTGGTCGTAGAGAGTTCGCTGTTGGAGGTCGTCTTCTGGTAAAAAGCTGTCTTTTTGGCAGATGGCGGTGAAGTCTTGCGCTAAGGTATCTGCCCAAATTCGGTATTGGCGGCGGAGTTTTTCGGTGGCTTCGAGAAGTTGGGCAAAGTGGGGTAATTTAGACTCTAACAGGTTAAAACATTGCTGCTCAAAACGGCGATGCGCTCGATCCACTTGATAACCAGATTGGGTATAGTATTCTAGGGCTGCTCTCAGATTATCTAAGGTTTTGATGCGTCCTGAGTTTTGAATTTTATCGCCGAAAGTCGCAGCTGATTGGATGAGTGTCCATTCTATTTTATGAGTGCGATCGCGTTCCAACCAAAATGCAGGTGATTCTGTGCGCGGTTGTGACCAGCCTAAAACTTTGCTAAATTCCGCCGCTAATAGTGCTTGGACGGCTGCGGCTAGAATTGCGTTTTCTCCCCATTGGAAAGTTTTAATTTTACTTAATTCTTCTGGGGTAAGTTTTTGTAGTTCTGGTTCTAAGTGAGACTCTACAATTACCGCTTTGGTGGCGTAGGTGTCGGGATGGCGCTGGCGAAGATATTCTATTAGTTGTTTACAGTTTTTCCGTAGGGGTGGAGAAAGTTGGTTGAGGGGTTGGAGTTGGGGAAGATGGGGTGAACGGTTGAGGTCTTGGACATATTCAACGCACATTAGCCACGCGGCGAAGGCTTCACCTAGTCTGGAAAAGGAGAGGGTTTCTTGGTTGCTGTAGAACTGTAAAAACGTCTCATCCATTCCTGTGTGACGGTAAAGATGTTGGGTAAGGGTGTCGAGGCTGTGGGTATCTGGGAATTTAGCCCGTAACTTTTTAGCTTCATTTATGATGCTGTCTAAATCCAGCAAACCTTCCAAAATCCACTCTAGGCTGAAATTATCTAAATATTTAGCTAGGCTGTCTTGGGGTTGGGAGAGGGTATTTTCTAACCAAGTTTCGGCGGCGGTGAGGTCGGTAACGCTTTGAGAAAGGTAGTTTTCTAATTCTGTGGGAGTAACTTGACCTGTAGAGGCTTCGCGGATAAGGGTGTCTAAAGCTTTGCGAAAACGATAACCAGCCCGGTAAAGTTCTAAAATTGGGGTTTTGCGGATTGTATCTTCTGTATGTCCGGGCAGATGAATTAGCAATGGTTCGGGGACAAGTCCATTACCATAAGATTCCAGGGCAAATAACATTTCTAGATAACTACCGCGAAAGGCGACGACTGGGGCAAAAAATTCACCTTGGCGATGACGGGTTATCAGTTCATCAACATAACTGTTATAGTGTGCGTCTTTATCTAGCCAGATGACTATACCTTGTTCCCGTAATTTCTGTTTTATTTCGTCTTCTAAATAGGTGGTAATGATGGACATAGAAATTTATGGGGAATGCGGAATTGTGTCTTACAATTTGTCGTGATCTTCTGGTTCTACGTCAGGGACTTTAGCTAAAACTTGCTGAAATTTATCCCAACTACCGCGTTTGGCTTTTCTTCGATATAGTCTTTGGTCATCCATGCGGAAACTTGTGCTGATAGTGCAGTAGCTAGAAGTTATTCTAAAGAAATGTTTTCTTCGGCTATTAAGGCTTCAATTTGGTTATATAAGGAATCTGAAAGTTGTACGTTTAAGTAAGTTATAATATTTCTCCTTAATTGTTGTAATAATTATTTAGAAGCTAACTATGATGCACTTTTTTATTGCTTATATTTTTTGTTAGTTATTGATTAATTACTATTTTTTAATTTTTAATTACAAATAACATAATTATTTATAGTTCTTGAAGAAAAAAGTAGTTTTCAATAACTTTGGGGCCAATTCCTTTTATAGGCATTAAAAAATCTGTAATTAGTTTTTTATCTCTACTCAAAAGCACTTGTTCACACTTGTTTATACCTTGATTAGCAATTAAACTTCCTAAAGCTGCCAACCTTTCAGCAAATAGATTATTCATAAAAGAACCTCGTTCGTAACCTCCTTGAGTAAGACGTTGATTCATCTCATTAATATCCCATTGTTTTAAATTATCGGGATTAAATAATCCTATTTCTCTCATACTTTCAATAGTTAAATAAGTCTTGCTTAGTGTATATTGATTTACAGATAAAATCGAAATTACTAATTCTTCCCATACATTGTTTGTATTATATAATGGTTTTGAATTTTGCTGATTCATTTATACAGTTACTCCAGAGACTTACTTCAATTTAATTGGTTAGGGCTTACGCACAGACTACGAAAAATCTAGGTTTGAAATTGCTTCCATAGGGTCGCAATGACAAAAATACATCAATCTTACGTAAGTCCTATTGATGTATTTTCAGCTATGTATTGCTAAACAAGTTTAATTATAAATTTTTAAAAGACGATTTTTCGGATAATTGAGGGGGAAATAAGTGCCGAATTTCCGCATTACCTCATTCTTCCTCGTAGTCTGGGGCAGGGGGAATAGTCCAGTCTTCTTCTGGGTCTTGTTTTTTGCGTTTACGTTCTCGCCGCTTTTCCTCTTTTTCTGACAATTCTGCTACGAATTCGGGGTTGTTATCTATAATTTCTTGTCGCAATTGGTCGGAGTCAATTTCATCTATGGTGAAGTCGGGGGCGATTTCGTCTTGTAGTCTTAGTTCCCATTCGTAGGCTTTGGCGGGGTGGTATTTCCAGAAGCAGCCGTGGGCTACTGCTAGGGATGGGTCTTGTTGACATTTTTCGTCTACGCGTTGAGGAAAGTATCGGGCGGCTAAGTGTGACCAGTCGTAGTCTTTTTCTAGCGTGGCAAAACTTACTAGAGAAGAGCGAAAATCCTGTAATCTTGACCTTGTAGCGAAATAATGGTGCAAAAACTTGGCAAGAAAAAGTTTAAAACCAGAGGCAACATCGTTTGAAGTACTCGATTGTGTTCAAAAAAAATGCCCCTCGTGCGGTCAAGCAATGTGGAATGAATACAATAATCCTCGACATATAAGAACGTTAAACGGGGTAGTAGAACTACAGCTAAAAATTCGTCGATGTCGAAATAAGTCATGTCTGCGGTATAAAAAAGCATATCGACCAGAGCAAGAAGGGTCATTCGCTCTACCACAAAACGAATTTGGTTTAGATGTGATTGCTTACATAGGAGCATTACGGTACCAGGAACATAGAAGTGTTCCCGAAATACACACTCACCTTGAATTAAAGGGTATATGTATAAGTCAACGAACGGTCACGCACCTCATTGACAGATATGACGAATTACTTTCTTTATGGCTAAAAGATTATAAAAGGTTAAAAGCAATAGTGGCTAATCAAGGACGGGTGATATTAGCCATTGATGGGATGCAGCCAGAAATTGGACATGAGGTCTTATGGGTAATTCGAGATTGCTTATCAGGAGAAATCTTACTTGCTAAAACCTTATTATCATCAAGAAATGAAGATTTAGTGGCGTTATTATTAGAAGTAACTAATACCCTAAATGTACCAATTGATGGAGTTGTTAGTGATGGGCAACAATCAATTCGCAAAGCTGTTAGGCTAGCATTACCTAGAATTGCTCACGGTTTATGTCATTACCATTACCTGAAGGAAGCTATTATTCCCATATATGAGGCGGATCGACATGCAAAAAAGGAATTAAAGAAAAAAGTTAGAGGATTACGAGACATTGAACGTAGTGTTACTAATGAAACTCAGGAAATGGCAACTATTATCGAAGATTATTGCTCGGCAGTACGTAGTTCTATAACTAATGATGGTCATCCACCGTTAGAGGCATCAGGATTAAAGTTACAAGAAAATTTGACATTGATAGAGCAAAGCTTAGAACGGATGGAAAAAAAAGTGCTTTAACCCCACCCTTAGTCAACCTAAAACACCTGATAGCTAAGGGTTTATCTGCGACTGCATCTTTATTTTCACCTGTGAGGGTTGCATATCAGTGGGTTGATAAAGCTAGTAATATTCTCAATAATAAAATAGGTCTTGATGCTGCTGGAGTCAAACAAAGTTATCAGGAACTATTAACAGAAATGTCCCAACAAAAACAGAAAGCTGGTATACTCAATACCGCAATAGATAACTTTATCAAAACTACCCATAACTACTGGTCTGGACTTTTTCATTGTTACGAAATTGAAGATTTTCCCCGAACTAATAATGACTTAGAACATGCTTTTGGTATGCTACGTCATCATCAACGTCGTTGTACTGGTCGTAAAGTTGCCCCCTCATCCCTCGTTATTCGTGGTTCTGTCAAACTTGCCTGTGCGATCGCTACTAAGCTTCATTCTTTTAGCGCATCTGATTTAGCGCAAGTTGATATTCCTACTTGGCTCGAATTACGCTCTCAATTACAAAAACACCACAAAGCCAGAATTGAACAGTATCGATTTCGCAGAGACCCCAAGGCTTACTTGGCTAATCTAGAGAGCCGTCTTCTCTAGTAAGTTTTGCCACACTAGGTTTTACCTTTTGCTAGAGTGGGCTTAGACGTACTCCGTCGTTTGGGAGGTGAATATGCTTTATTGGCACAGCGATATAGTTATGTAACTGAATCAGGAGAGCTATTCTTAAATACCTTACTGCCACTAAAACCATTTACATTTAAAGTGAAAACCATCACTTTTGGTAGTGATTTTCATTTAGAAAATTTTAATTTTGAAGTTGCGACCATCACGGAAATCAAAAAATCTAATATAGTTAATTTTATAGAATTTGTTGATAATTTAGTATTTTCTCACACAGAAAAGCATTTAACTGAAGTTGAACAACTAATTATAGAAAAAACAATATCAAATCAGACTTATGAGCAAATAGCAGCATCATCAAATTACTCTATACAAGAATTAAAGAATGTTGCTAGTAATCTATGGAAAGTTTTATCATCAGCATTCGGCGAAAAAGTTAATAAAACAAATTTAAAAAATACTATCCAAAGACAGGTAAATTATTCACAAATAGATATTCACCGTAGTCTTAAACAAGCCCAATATTTCATTGAAGATTTAGGGAATGGAGCGCAACTAGAAATGGTATCCATTCCAGAAGGCAATTTTATAATGGGCGCACCAGAGAATGAAGAAAATAGTAACAATGATGAACGTCCTCAGCACCAAGTAAATATTCAGTCGTTCTTCATGGGAAAATACCCAGTAACACAGGCACAGTGGCAAGCAATCGCCTCTCTGCCCCAGGTTAACCGAGAACTAAACCCCGAACCATCTAATTTTAAAGGTGCAAATCGCCCCGTTGAGCAAGTTTCTTGGTACGAAGCAGTTGAGTTTTGCGATCGCCTCTCCCAACATACAGGAAAAAGCTACCGCCTACCGAGTGAAGCAGAATGGGAATATGCGTGTAGAGCAGGTACAACAACACCATTCCATTTTGGAGAAACAATTACATCAGAATTAGCCAATTATGATGCTACCAGAACTTATGGTGCAGGTGTGAAAGGAACATACCGAGAGGAAACAACAGAAGTGGGCAGTTTTGGAGTAGCAAACGCCTTTGGACTATACGATATGCACGGAAATGTCTGGGAATGGTGTCTTGACGATTGGCACAGTAGCTATGAAGGTGCGCCAACAAATGGGAGTGCATGGTTTGATAGCAAGAATGATAATCTTTCTCAAAGACAAGGAACTGCTATGCTGCGGGGCGGTTCTTGGGCCTACTTTCCTGCCTACTGCCGTTCCGCGTCTCGCTTCAACGACCTCAACCGCGACCTCGATCTCAGCCTTATTGGGTTTCGGGTTGTGTGTGCCGTTGGGAGGATTCTTCGGTAGCCCTTTATACTTTAGTTCTTTTGCCCTTTGCACTTGTTCTTTTTTACTTTTTTAGCGTAACGAAGTGGAGCGATCTAATTTTTTGGAAAAAGACGGTGTTGACTTGATAATGATTAGAAAACTCTTATTTTGGAAGTAAAAAACTATTAAATATAGTCAATGCCAAAAATAGTTATAAACGAAACATATAAAACTGCCCAATACTACGTAGAAGACTTGGGTAATGGAATTACGCTAGATATGGTGCTGATTCCTGGCGGTAGTTTTCTGATGGGTTCACCAGATGATGAACTAGAGCATAGGGATTCAGAAAGTCCTCAACATTTAGTAAATATTCAGCAATTTTGCATGGGTAAGTATCCAGTTACTCAAGCACAGTGGAAAGCCGTAGCAGCATTACCACAAGTCAATAAAGAGCTAAAAGCTGACCCATCGCAATTCAAAGGTACAAATCGCCCTGTAGAGCAAGTGTCTTGGTATGATGCGGTGGAGTTTTGCGATCGCCTTGTAGCCCATACTAACAGAAAATATCGTCTGCCTAGCGAAGCAGAATGGGAATATGCGTGTAGAGCAGGTACAACAACACCATTCCATTTTGGAGAAACAATTACATCAGAATTAGCCAATTATGATGCTACCAGAACTTATGGTGCAGGTGTGAAAGGAACATACCGAGAGGAAACAACAGAAGTGGGCAGTTTTGGAGTAGCAAACGCCTTTGGATTATACGATATGCACGGAAATGTATATGAATGGTGTCTTGATGATTGGCACAGCAACTATGTAGGTGCGCCAACAGATGGGAGTGCATGGTTTGATAGTAAGAATGATAATCCTTCTCAAAAGCAAGTAAGAGCCGTGCTGCGGGGCGGTTCTTGGGACTACAATCCTGAGGACTGCCGTTCCGCGTATCGCTACTTCAACGACAACCGCGACAACGATGACTACAGTATTGGGTTTCGGGTTGTGTGTGCCGTTGGGAGGATTCTTCAGTAGCCCTTTATACTTTAGTCCTTTTCCCCTTTGCACTTGTTCTTTTTTACTTTTTTAGCGTAACGAAGTGGAGCGATCTAATTTTTTTTGAGAAACAAATACATTTATTACCCAGGTTTTGAGGCAGTGACTAAAGCTGTATTAAGATTTTTAAGAGTTATCCACTATATCCGGTTTTTGGTGGTTAATACCCCCTTAAGTATTAAGATTCATTAAAAAAATGAAAGAATTATCGGTCATTCAAAAGACTTATGACTGCATTAAATGGTACGTGCCAATTATTGATAGATTACCGAAAATTCATAAATTCACTTTAGGAGATAGATTAATTAACCAATTGTACAATTTATTAGAGGGATTAATTAAAGCCAAATATGCAAAAGATAAACTACCTCAATTAGAATCTCTTAATACTCAATTGGATATTTTACGTTATCAAACACGAATGCTGCTTGATTTTAATTTAATGTCAGTTCAGCGATATGAATATGCTATCAAAATAATAGATGAAATTGGTACAGAACTGGGCGGATGGATCAAAAAGCAAAGAGAAAGAGACAAATGAGTTGATTTTAATAAAAATAAAATGAAGCGTTACGGGAATCTTTATTGTCAAGTTATTGATTTCGAGAATATACTTTCTGCGTGTCGTCAGGCACAAAAAGGGAAGCGCTTTCGGGAAAATGTTTTAGATTTTAATTATCATTTGGAGACTGAATTAATTAGATTACAGAAACAGCTAATAGATAAAACTTATCAGCCAGGAGCTTACCGCACTTTTCATCTAATCAATCCAAAAAGCCGTCTAATTTCAGCCGCACCATATAGAGATAGAGTTGTTCACCATGTACTGTGTAACATAATAGTACCAATTTTCGAGAGAACTTTTATAGGTGATTCTTACGCTAATCGAATTGGTTTTGGGACGCATCGAGCATTAAAAAAATTTGCTCACTTTGCTCGGAATAGCCGCTATGTGCTTCAGTGTGATATCAAAAAGTATTTTCCCAGTATTGACCATAATATTTTAAAAGAATTAATACATCGTAAAATTAAATGCTCTGATACGCTGTGGTTGATTGAGACTATTATCGACAACAGTAACGAACAAGAAGGAGTAATTGATTATTTCCTTGGTGATGATTTACTTACTTCTGTGACTCGTAGGAAAGGTTTACCAATTGGAAATTTAACCAGCCAATTTTTTGCAAATATTTATTTAAATGGTTTTGACCATTTTGTGAAAGAAAAGCTAAAAATATCCAAATATGTCCGTTATGTTGATGACTTTGCTCTATTTAGCGATGACAAAGAATTATTGGCAGACGCTAGATTAGAAATAGAAGCATACTTAGCTGAATTAAGGCTCAAAATTCACCCGATAAAAAGCCAATTATTTGAAACTAAAATTGGCGCAACCTTTCTGGGATTCAGAGTATTTTCTGACAGAATGCGGGTCAAAAATAGTAATTTGCATCATGCAAGACGTAGACTTAAGCGATTGCAAATAGACTATGCCCAAGGTAAAATCGAACTCAATCAAGTGACTCAATCCATAAAAAGTTGGGTTGCACACTTAGAGCATGGCGATACTTGGCAACTACGCAAACAGATATTTACTTATCTCCATTTTAGGAGAAGGTAGAGAAGGGGTAGGCGAACCCGACTGCGGGGCGGTTCTTGGAACAACAATCCTGAAAACTGCCGTTCCGCGTATCGCAACAACAACAACAACCGCGACAACGATAACAACAATATTGGGTTTCGGGTTGTGTGTGCCGTTGGGAGTACTCTTCACCGCGAGAGTTGGCAGGTGGGAATCTGTCGAGAGTGCAAACGAAGAGTCCAACCTACACCTGTGATGTCGGTGACGATATCCGAAAATCAAACTGAGTTGGGTAGCTTGGTAGGTGTAAACCGAACAGTTGCTCAACTCTACAACAGCACAATCCTGTCTTTGAGAAATGCAATTTCTCTATGGGTTTGGGCTATACAAAGGAGCAGCAAACATGGTTTCAGCAGAATTATTGAATACGCTTCAAGGACTCAGCCGTGCTGAAAAACTTTATGTTGTGCAAGTTTTGATTTCAGGATTAGCCCAACAAGAAGCTGATTTAATTAAACCAGAGCAATCTTATCCTGTCTGGTCTCCATATAATGCAATTGATGCGGCAAACACGATGCTAGAAGTTTTGCAAGCAACACAAAATCAAAACAATGCCGAATGTTGAGCAATTTCCTTTTGTCAACTCTGATACAGCATTGGGAGAAGCTGGTTTTCGCCCACAGATGCCAATTACACTTGCAACTCAACAATGCTCTATCACAACATCTGCATTATTAGATACAGGAGCGACAGTTAACGTCTTACCCTATCAAATAGGTCTTGATTTGGGGTATGTTTGGGAACGTCAAACAGCAACCTTAAACTTAACAGGAAATCTGGCTCAGTTTGAGGCTCGTGTTGTGGTTATTCAAGCAATAGTGGCTCAATTTGAACCTGTTCAACTTGTATTTGCTTGGACAAAAGCTGTACAAGTACCTCTAATTTTAGGGCAAGTGAATTTTTTTATGGAGTTTGATGTTTGTTTTTATCGCTCACAGCTATATTTTGTAGTCAGTCCTAAGAAAAGAACTCCAAAATAAGCGATCGCTCTACTCCTCCCAATCCACCAGCGCCCCATCCGCACAAGCGATCCCCCACTGCGGAAACTTCACCACCAGTTTTTTAATCACAATCTGCAAAGCGGGGTCATCATTCCAACATTCCGCCAGAAACTCAAACCCAGGATTTTCGCTCAACACCTCCGCCAGCTTAAGTTTTTGCATCCGCTCTGGTCGAGCCTTAGACCGCGCTGCGATCGCTTCACTTGACCATTTTTCATCATTTGGGGCAGGCGCGGCGAAATTTTGGTCAACGTTATCCGCCTTGGCTTCTACATGAAAAACCGAATTTTCATCCGTTAACGAAGGGGAAAGGCTGGATGAGGCTGATTCTTCACAATTGAGAGCAACGGGCGCGGCGGAAAACGTGCCTTCATGAGGGACTGTCACTTCAACACGACAATCCTGCTTTTCTCCCAACAACGAAGCAGATTCATCCTGTGTAGCTTCCACAAGCGTTAGCGATGTGCAGTCCGTTACCGCAGGTAACTCTTTCTCTTCTTCCACGCTTACAACAGACTGAGGCGACGCGCCCCCAAAAGGCGCGTCAGCCGTCACCTCTACACGCGAATTTTCGTATGAAGTGGAAGAATCACACCTCACGATCTCTTTTGAAGAGTTCGTGAGGTGTTTCTGAGGAGTTCGTGAGGGTTTCCTAAACGCTTGCTCTGACTGGTTTTGAGTGGCAATGTTTGTTTCAATTGTCGCGGTATTCACTTTAATTGAAACGTTATCCGCTTTATTTGAGGCGGTATCCGCTTTGTTTTTCTCGCTCTGCCAAAAATCTTTAACTCGCGCGCCATGCAGATTTTTTACTTCCCAAACTGATGTTCTGCCATCACTGCCACAGCTGAGACGACGAAATATAAACAAACCAGCTGCTTCCAATACTCTTCTGGCCAATCTAAAAGCTGAATCACTCAAATTAGTCACCAATTTCATCCAGCGTGAGCCGAATGGGTCAGCTAGCCAACACTGCTGCCAAAATCTCAGTACAGATGGTTTTTGACTGATTGCCCATGTGGTGTCCTCTGACGGGATAATCATGTGAGGATGATTTAGTTTTGAGCCAGTGGACTGTTTAAATTTAGTAGTCATTTCTCACCTCCATGATGAGCAGAGGCATGACAGCGACGACACAGAGTAATCAAGTCATCCAAGTATTCCATCTCGAAACCGTGATGATCATAAGTCAAATGATGAACTTGTAATTTTTGATTGGCGTTGCATTTTACACATCTAAAATTATCTCTAGCTAGAACTAGTCTTCTACAGTCTTGCCAGTATTCTGATGCTAAAAACTCGTCGTAAGCGCTGAATTTGTACTCCGTCGATTCAGGCAAGTAAATACCATGTTTGTTTTCGGAGAAACAGACCATACCAGCATATTTTTCATAGCAGGGTCTATTGGGAAGATAAAATATCTTAAACAATTTGCTATCGGTTACTTCCGTCATCGCCTTATTTAAGACGTTTGCTTTCATCTCCAAATCAGAGAGTAAGATCACTCTAGGGATGTAGGTAGTAGAGTATTTGTCGTATTTGGGCTTATAAGGATGTACAGCCCAAGCATAGCTGTAGAGTTTGAGAGCGCAATATGAAAAATGCTTGACTGCCCAAATTAAATCTTCTGGTGGAATACCTTTATAATTCGTCATAATTCACTCTCCTGTTTATGTTGACGCACGGAAATTTCCCCCACTGTCAGCGCGGGGCTTGGCATTATCTGTGTATTTATAAAGTCGTGTCTAAGAAATTACTGGCACGGGCAAAAATTAGTTATCCTTCCCAGAATCGCAACTCCTCTCTGGAATACCTGTCAGTCTTCTTTGAGCGTTCTTGCCAACAATCCCACGCCACTACCAATTCTTCGCCCAGATCCTCCACGACTTCACCCCGTTCCACATACAAAGTGCGATAGGGGTCAGCGTGAGACACGATAGAACCAACGCCAATCAATTCGCAATTAGAAGAACCAGACTCGGCAGGGGTTTCGTGAAGAACCGTATGCTCCGTAATCTTGGAGGATTCGGCTTTCTCCAAAGCAGTGATTAACTCTATCTCTTGTGTGGTTAACTCCGCCCAGTAGTCATTTTTGATAGCCTCATACTCAGTAGCCACAGTCAAATAGTCCCACCAGCTACACCCAGGCTTGGATAGTACAGCCCGAATTTCGCTAATCGCCTGGGGCAACATTTCTAATTGCTCGGCTCTTACAGCGATCGCCTGCGGTGTTGGTTCACTCCCCAGGATTATTGCCGCAGCTTCGAGTGCTTGGGTGTTGTTCATCGCACAAGCCATATTGCTCAATGCCATACCCATCAAGCGTAAGCATTCTGGGGCATTTTCTTTGGGCGGTTCTACAGCCAGCGATCGCAGGTCAATAGTTTTCCCCAGCGAACGCTTAACTTCTTTGTTTAACGCTTTGGTAGCTTGCAGGGTGAGAGTATTTTCCCACTGCTGGCCAGGGTGTTCTTGTACAGCGTGTTCCAAATCTTGAATACGCCGTTGTAATCGTTGGTTTTCAAGTTCCAACTGCCTCAATCCTTCCAACTCGAAAAGCCGCTGCTGCAATTGGATGTTTTCTTCCTTTTGCTGCTGAAACAGGTTTTGCAAGGATGAGATTTGCTCTCGTACTTGTTCTTCGGCTCTGGCAGTGGCTTCTGTCTGCAAACCAATCCTCAATTCCTGGGAAAGTCGCTCTAACTCTTGCTGATGTTGTTCTTTGAGTGCTGCGATTACCTCAGCATACTCGGCTGGATATGTTCTTTCTTTGGGAAATGGAACACTTGGGGCATCTAGATCAGTATTGTTGACCAGCAGTTTTTCGCCATCAGCAAAGGTGACAGTCTGCTGCCAAACGTTTGGTGCATCTGCCTCAATCACTCCCGACTCCCCAAAACGGGAATGAGATTGTGATGAAACCGTGACAGAATTACACAATTGCGTTTGACTTTTTTCTTTTTTTGTGGAGCGTTTAGCTGTTGGTGCAACCTGTTGTACTGCTCTAGCGAAATCGGCAGCTGTAGGAAAGGGTTTCTCTTCGGACGCGATCGCTACGGCTTGTTGCAGTTTGTCGGGTGTTTTGACCAGTCGGAGTAAGGGGCGAGTCTGGGAAGGTTTGGTGATCTTGTCTTTTAACTCTTCGGGTAGAATATCAACTACTCGCTTGGCTGCAAATAAATCCTTGACCCTGCGATATCCACCGTGTTTGGTCAACTCGTTTTCACAGTAATCCTCAAAGCTGGTGTATGCGCCATCTTGGAAATAGCCGTTATCCCGCATCAGCCGTAGTTCGTCGGATGCCTGCCACTCGAATCTGTCTATGGCAGCAAAGGTTTCCTGGATGCTGGTGTTGAGATTAGTGTAATCAAGGGTTGAGGTTTCGCCGCAGATGTAGTGGCCAATAGCGGTATTGTCCTCTGTGCATAATGTAGGAGGATTTGATATTGTTTGATTAACCATAAACCTGGGAGTTTGTGGGACTACCCTCAGCGTCTGCCTGCAAAACAATCGCTGGGGGTCTTAATTTGTCAGCATAATTGCTTTGAGTCTAGCATTAGGCTAGCCACAATTGCAACCAAGCTAGACAGAAATAATCACCCTTTAAAAGCTTCGCCCCCTAGTGTTGTGTAGGGGGCGACTTGCTTGCTAGATTAATGAGGTTTTTGGCGCTGGCTAGCATATCATCTAGCTGATTTTTCAATTGTTGATTTTCTGCGGCTAGCCCGCCTTTAATTTTCCCAATTCTGCTTTTATCTCCGCTATTTCTTGTTGTTGTCTTTCTATTACTTGCCTGATATCAATAACATTGGTATCACTTTCTTTGCCGAGTCTACTTTTGATGTAATTTTCTATATCTTCAGTCATGCTTGTACCTTCCCTGTCAAGCAACTCCTTGTAATCAACATATAGGTCATTATCAAGGCGGACATTTAATTGCGCGCCTCGTTTCCTTGCAGGCGGCTTTCTTTCGTTTACCATTTTTATTCCATTGAATTAAACAACTATTTACACTATAAAACACGGTCTAGCCACTGGCTATAAATTCTACTAATCTCTCAAGCCCATATAAATCAGCTTTTTGGCTAGATAATGTCTTGACAATGGCTAGCCAAAATAGTACATTATATTCATGAGGCAAAACAAAAGAGATCGCCCTTTTGCAATCTCAAAGCCCACAGAACCTTGACAGCATAATCCAGAGTGACCGCTTGATGAGTAGCCGAGGCACTGGCGCAACCAGAGAAGGTGAGGGGTACACAGCCGGGAAATGGATTTGCACCGAATAACAAATTACCAGCAGGACGACAACTGACTTTGAAGCGTTTGAAGCTGTATACGTCGCCTGAGATTATTGCTCTCCTGTTTGGTAATGCTCCTGGTCACTGGCTAGGAGTACTAAAGAAAAGCTGCGCTTAAATTTTTTGAGAGCGTTGTGCTAAACCACAACAACGTTTGCACACATAGTAAAGGCAATCGCCCACCGTGGAAAGTATGCGATCGCCTTTTATCCAAGTGAATGGAGATTTTTATTATGACTTACAGAACGCTTACACAGCAAGCAATCACTGATTCTTCTATTGATCAACAAGCGATTGCCCAACAGGAACTCGACGGTCTTCTAGAAGCCCAGGCGCAAACTGTAGCACCAGTTGCCCCAGCTAAAGACCCTTTGACCGACCGCGATGCCTACGGCAACCCCAAGGGGGAACGCACCATCATTGCAACCATCGTTAACCAATCCGACTATCCTCACGATTGCCAGCCGCAGGATGTAGTCACCATTTGGATTAACTCTGACAACATCGTGTGGGTGAAGATGTCCCACGGTTTCGCTCGTTTTAACAAAGAACCGTTTAAGGCAGCAGTAGCGGAAATCAAAGCCAGCCTTCCCGAAACACCACGAGAACGCAACGAACGATTAAGCGCTGAACTGGAAGTAGCTTGCACCAAGTTTGGTCTATGGCATGGTGAGATTGACTGGTTGTCATTCAGCACGAAAGTCTTTCGGGGCAAGGATTTAGTGGGCTTCGTTGGGTGTAACTATGAAGGTTGGTACGGGAGGCGTTACCAATACAGCCCCAATCAACAAGCGGATAGTGCGTCAACTGCGATCGCTCTTTTGCGAGTGCGGGTGGCAGTAGCGGCGTAGTTTTATATAGGAAAAGGCGAGTGCATACCCGGTAAGCGCACTCGCCATCAAACCTTAATCAAAGATCATAATCGTGCCACAAGTCATAATATTTACTCTCTCCCTTCAAGTAGAACAGTTGCATGAATCCGAAGATAGAATTCTGCTGCCCCCAAATGATCCTAATGCAGAGGTGTTGGATGTATCTGGTTATAAACTGGTGTACGTGAAAGGAGCCTGTCCGAAGATATACCGTGTGTACAGGGATGATTCAATGCTGGGTTTGGTGTTTCAGCACATTACCCATTGGGCGAACGAGGTGGACGAAATCCGGTACGCCAAGCCAAGGGATGCAGTGGTGGGGTTGGAGAGTTTTGTTAAGGCTGCGGATAAGCCACGAAAAAAGGCTGTGGAACTGGAAGCGGCTTAATCTTGATTGTCGGTTTCTTGATGTTGTAACTGTTGCACCATCTCCACTGATAATCCGGTTATCCGTGCGATCGCGTCAATACTCATGCCTTCTGCTAGTAAGTTGAGGGCGATTTGACGAGCTTTTTGTTGACTTCCTTCTTCTTTACCTTCGCTCAGAATTGACTGATAAATGATTGATTCGCGCATAATGTCCTTCCTGAATAAACGCCCAATTACTTCTTGTTCTAATACTAACCCAGCCAGAATTGCGGCAGCAGCAGAAATATTACTTTGTGTCCGTCTTTCACTAATTTTATCAACAGAGTTCGCCACTTGTTGTAGTGTACTAGCTTTGTCATTGGTCGCACTTAATACAGCAAATGGCAATAATCCTGGGGTGTTCAGGAATATTTCTGAAGGTTGTTCCCATAGGCGAATTACCGAAAATTCATGCCGCATTTTTTCTGTCGTAAATGTGGTTTGATACACTTGATCCGACGTAGTTTTATCTAAATAAATCACAACCTGATGTATTTGTTTATTGGGAAAGCGACGATATATCCGCAAATAATAATCAGCCATCCGAAATGGCATATTTTTATCGGGAACTGTCTGAAACTCTATATGTAGAACAACCTCATCTGATTGCAACAAAATTAAAGAATCAGCACGAATTGGTTCTATTGATAACTCTGTTGGACTTAGCTTAGTTAAAGTGATAGGTTTTCCTAATAGCCAAGTAGCAAAATCAGGAGAATACAGTTCAGCAATGAATTTACAAGTGTTATCAAAATTGCTCATAAATTAGTGGAGTTATTTGGTGAAGTTTTTGATGTTTTATTTTCAGCAGCGCCCCAAGCCCAAGCGCCAAATTTAGGACTACTGGGAAGGATTGCGCTGCTGAATACGGCTTTGCTAGAACCATTCCGCAATCAACCCAGTAAAACAGAAGTGCGAAACTGCCTTACAAAGCTGTTCACGGTGATCGCAGATTCGCAACGCAAAGCCAAAAGGGAAGATACGACTATACCAGAGGATAATCTAGCGCGGCTGTGGATTTTATCACCGTCAGTTTCAGAAGCATTGCTTGAAAGTTTTGGGGCTAAACTAGAGCTAGAAACTTGGATGCCTGGGGTGTACTTTCTGCCTGATTCTTTTAGAACGGCGATACTGGCGATTAACCAGTTACCTGTTACGGATGAAACCCTTTGGTTAAGGATTTTAGGTAAAGGACAAACGCAACGCCAAGCCGTGAATGAATTGTTGGCACTTCCTGAAAGTAATTTGTTACGACAAAATACTTTAAAGTTAATTACAAATTGGCGCATTGTTTTAATTCAACAAACAGACGATTTAACTGAAGATGAGCAGGAATTGATTATGAACTTGTCGCAAGCTTATCAGCAATGGGAAGATACTACTAAACAACAGGCAAGATTAGAAGGACAGCGCCAAGTTGTAGAGAATTTGTTGAGATACAGATTTGGTGCTGTAGACGAAGAACTATCAAGAATTGTCGATAGCTTATTACAGCTATCTCCAGAAGATTTTGCTAGAGTTTTGCTGGAATTACCTAATTTATCTCGTGAAGAACTGTTAAGCAGGTTCTAAACAGCGGGGCAGTAAAAGTAATCTCGAAGTCCCTACAAATTATCAAATCATCAAGCGCTTTGTTAACAGCAGAGCGCTTATTTTATTGCAGCGATCGCTGACGAAAGTTAGTAACAAATACAGGAATTTCAACCAATGTCTAAAAAACAAAACTGCTCTGAATTGACAGCAGCTAATTTGCTGCATTCGCTTCGAGTATGCGGTGGTTCTGCGCCTTTGCATAGAATCAGTTTTCCACAAACAAGTATCCAATATCTACTGGATAGACAATTGGTTCGAGTTAAGAATACTGGATGCGGTTTTTGGGTGGAAGTTGTCAAGAGCCAGTAAATAGAAAAGCTCCGCTTGAACTTTTTGAGAAGTCATAAATCAATCGTAGGAAATAAATCATGACAGTTACACTTGATACATTTAAATCTCCTGAGTTTCGTGGTAATTTCTCTAAATTGCCTATTTGTCAATTGCTAAATGGAAAAAATATTCTGTTTGTTAAGTCAGACAATATCAAATTATCTGGCTGGGTGAAACGAACAGAAGTTGAGAATTTAGTAGCTCAACTACAGGCTACACCAAAAGGCAAGAAATTCGCTTTACCTGAAGGATATGATCTTGCTTGTGGTATTCCCTTCATTCACACTTACCGTAATGGTAATGCTGAATCAGGATTAGCTTTTGAATGCCCTAAAATTCATGTTTTAGCTTCTAGTCCCAGAATGATTGAGGTCAATGATAAAGGTGCTGAAGCTGGGATTGGGAGAAAGGGAGATATCCTCGGTAACTTTGAGACTTGGCACGGTCAATCAGTTCGTGAATCACACCCTAAAGAGTTCACCACATTACGCACATTACACATGATTTACTTGGTTGATAGGAACGGTAACTTTCTCCACAAAGTTCCTTTAGTTTTGACAGTTCATGGGGGTGCTGCGGCATTCTTTGGACAACAGCTTGAGAACTTCTACAAACTGGTAGAAATAGCTTACTCTGACTCTCAAGGTGATTCATTCTATACTTTGAATGAGCAAGCGAGAGCAGTCACGATATTTCAACCAACATTTGATACAGAGCTTGTTGGTGCGGAAGCTCGTGCTGAGGTATGTGCCGTAGTTGGGTTTAACGAACCAACAGCAGAAAACGTGAAGGAGTTTTTCAATCTTCCCAATGCTGAGAAAATATGGGGAACGCAGCAGTCATTGTCGGGGTTTGCTTCTAAATACTTAAAGCAATTTGAGAAATTTCATCAGATTGCGCCTGGAATTGAAGTTGATGAATTTCCAGAAGAACAATTTGGTAAAACTATGCCGATAAATCAAGTTGATGAGATAGAAGATAACGACCCCGATAATTTCTAGTTAATGCTAAGTAATTCGTAATTAAACAACCAATTACGAATTACTTAAATACAGAGCTAATTTACCCAAAAGGATAATCATGTTTGAAACTCACATATCAAAAGATGGAGTTACGGTGTTAGTTTGCCAGATGGATAGCAAACACTTGAGTAACACGATTAAGGCTTACTGCCGAGAAATTGAAAAGTGCAGAAAGGTAGTTAATCAGCCGTCTGTTGAAAATCAGATGATTGCAATTTTTAATAGTAACTTTAGTCAGAGTAATCTTAAAGAGCAGGCAGTGAAGCAACTGAAAATTTATCATGAAAGATTGCAACCATATTTAGGAGAAGCATTGCTGCGTGGTTTAAATCTCAGCAACGAATTAAAAATAGCTTATGGCAGAACAGGGCAAATTAAAAATGCTTTTTGCGGCATCACCCTTGAATTAATTCAAGGTGATGATGACGATGATGATGGCTACGAAGACGATTATTCACATCCTGGGCATCCATCTCATTACGGCGATAGGTAAAACTTCATATTTGAGAAAGGCAGTTTATCGCTGCTTTTCTGTTTTTTCCTTCAATAATTAAAGAATAACTAAAACCAATGGCTAACTACAAACAAATTGGGCATTTACCTATGCAAGAGCCAAAAGTCCGTTTAGGTGTCCGCCGCCGTACTTTAAGACGGTTTAATCCCAGGATTTTCATTGACCGCACCATTGAAGTGTCAGCGGTCGTCTCTTTGTTGTTCATGGGATTTGCGGGAGTAGGATCAATTGCTAGTTGGGGATTAGAAATAATCGAAACTAATACCAATCCTAGAATAATTATTTCTAGCTGGCATTATCAGAAAAATGCTTGTTTAGGTGGGATGTTGGTTAGTTTCTCCGCCTTTTTAGGTAGTTCTTTACTGGGTGCAAGTCTTAGTATTAGCAGAGATAAATAAATAGAAAGCAACAATGTCAAACCTAAAATATTTAAACATTTGTGCTGGCTCTTTGGGAATAGCAGCAGCCGTCATCGGAGGCACAATTCTGTTCAAACAGACAAGTGCCAAAGCTGTTATTGCTGGCTCGACCCTGTTTTGCGGTGGAAGTTTGCTAACTATAAGTTGTCTGTGTCAATTTCAAATCGATAAAGAAATCGAGTCAGGCATTGACAATGTATTAGAAGAAAGACGCAAAGCTATTCCCAAAACTTGCAGGGGATGCAGTAACTTTCACGGGATAAAACATGGTGGAGTGATGCTAATTTGCGCGATACATCCAAGTGGTGTAGAGGGTAATACTTGTCCAGATTTTGAAAGTTTTGGTTAGAAGATTGAGGTTTGAAAAATGGACATACAAGCAACAATGTCTCAAGAAGATAAAGAATTTTGGGCAGCTTTAGAAGAAGAATTAAAAGCTGAGAAGCTAGCTGGTGGTGAAGGAAGAATAATACCGCGACCTGAATATAAAATCAGCAAGAAAGAGTGGTCTGGGGAAGAAGACGGTGTTTTTCATGATCATCAACTTCTCTACGACTCTGATATGAGGAATTACTAAAATCAGAATCTCAAGGTAACGATATGGAAATGATATTGACTACAGCAGAGATACGACAGATTCTCAAAGGTTGTCAGCAGACTTTGCGGCTCGTTCAAAGTACTACAGAATATCGGCGGATTGAATATAGCGAATACTTCTCTACTTCAAATAATGTGGTACTTAACGATGCTTTGAATGTGCTGTTTGAGGTGATTGGGGCGATTGATGATATTGAACAAGCAGAGGTTTCAAGTGGAACAAGAAATTAAACAAGCGATAGGTTTGGGCAGTCCTGAACTCCAAGCGGAGCCAGTGTCAAAACCAGAGCCAGAGCCGCAAGTTACGATTTACGACTTTGCACAAGTACTAGCCGAAAATGAGCCACCGAGAAAGTCAAAGTAGAGATTGACAAATGACATTAGCGTTAAGCAGAAAAAGCAAAGAATCTACTCTAACAAAAGCATTAAGAGAAGTAGATCAATTAAAGTTCAAGGTTCACAAATTAGAGCAGCAGCATCAAGAGTATGTACAAGGGCAGCAGAATTTGATTAGTGCAATTGCCGAAATTTGTATGTCTCCAATTCAGGAGATCGAAGCTCTGCGTATCCTTGTATGCAAGGGAGAGGCGGAGTGTCGGCGATATTTGCGATCGCTGATAGTTAATCAGAGGAAGGTCAGTTAAAAATGTCGAATAATGTTGTGTTGACCAAGAGCAAGTTGTACCAATTCCGTGGTGTGCAATTACGGTACAGCCACCCTCGACAACATCCAGAGCAAACCCGGTATGTGTTTTTTAATTCGTTGGGAAAGCGACGGGAGTTGGGAGCGCAAGTTGTGCGGCGGGAAGTTGTGGGGGTTCGGGAATTTGCGGAGAATTGAAAAGCTGGAAGTCAAGCGGTCAATGATTCAGGCTCTGTATCAGCTATTTCTAAAACCCGATGCAACCATTCTTGGGTTTGCTTTGCGGCAGATTGCGTTTGTTCAGGGTCAGCCCAGATTTTGTCCCAATTAAATAGCCAACGGGTCAAAAGACGACCTAAATCAACTAACTCACAGGCTCGGTCAATGTCGTCTGCTTGTACCATGTCGGGAACAGTCCATTCAAGAAAGTATCGGCTTTCTTTCACCAGAGGTAGCATCAAATCACTTGAGGAGTCTTGATTCCACAAGGAGTGAATTTGCGACAGGTGATTTGCTAAATGATGTAACCGGATAGGAACATCATCTTGCATAAAGTTTTGTTGTTCTGGTGTCACTTCGATCATAAATTGCTCAGGAACTCCACAATAAGTTGACTGACTCTTTCTCTAATATTAGGGTCAAGTATTTCCATTTTGCGATTTTGGCGAGGGCGGAGATTGACCATAGACTCGAAAATCATTTTCCCAGTCGTAGGCATAAAGCTTGCTGCCCAGATATTTTCTTGTCTACTGCCATCAGCCAGTAGCGCTTGTTCACAGTCATAGTGCAGATTGCCACCCCCCACTAATACCCGACGCTCAAGATCGACTGCGGTTTTGATGTAGAACTTGTGCTGTTGGAGCATTTGCTCAAGTTGAAGAGGGGTAGCGCGATCGCGCAGTAACAGAATCATGTTTTTGTGATTGGTTATTTACCCTCAAGCCTGGAAGCAATCGTATCAGCCAAGTACTGCTCAAGTTCTTTATCGGCCGCTGCTGCCTGAAATTTGATTTCGTTTAAGTGTTTGTCGGCATTTCGCATGACATAAGTTTCTAAGGCAGTACTAATACAGGCGCTAATATCCTTTCTGGTGGCAACAGAGGCAATAATCAGTTGAACATACAACTGAGCAGGCAACTTGGGAACACCAGGACGTTTATCAATAATCTCGCTAATTACCCCACGTTCTTGTAAAGCCTGAATTAATTTGTCTATATCCACTTCTAGAACCTTATTGCTACTCCTCAGTAGCTTATCATGTTATTATCTCCACAAATATGCCCCCAGTGTGTGACCACTGGAGGGCTTCCCCTTCACAGACACAACCTGCAAAGGAGCAATCGCATTATGGCAGAAATCACAGACTTAAATGACTTTTTCATTAAACATCCCATGTATCACCGTTCACTTGCCGACTTGATGGGAGTGTCTACATCTGTCGTTGACAAGTGGAGTAATGGTGATCGTCGGATTAGCCAAAGAACATTAAAGGAATTAAATAGACTGCATTTACTTTTAAATATCAATCCAGAGATTAGAAAAAAATACGTGAGAATTGCACATTGTGCAGTTTAATAACTATGAACTGCACAATGTGCAATTAATTCTATTGCCCACCAAGCGTGGGTATTTTATTATTTAAAAAGTTCAACAGTTCGACGCACAAATGGAGCAGTTAAGCGTTAAGCGATGCCGCGAGTTATTGATGATTCAATCGAAGGACACGATAAATAAATATCTGAAGGCTCTGAATTTATTTGGGCAAGCCTACTTAAGTTGGACAGAGATTAGACAAGTTTTAGAGCTACAGATTTTTCTGGGACTAAAACATGGGAGAAATAGCAAATCACGCTTTTGTGAAATGACACGTATGGAACTAGAACAGACGTTTCAAAGCTATGGAGTCGATGTTGATGCCAGATTATTAGCACTAAAAAAGATACATAGAGGCTCAGTACCCCCAAAACCAGTTTGTGTAGTTAGCCTTTCAAAAAAATGAATTGCTAGTTTATTGCGAATTACACCCTAAGACAAAGATATTGCAAGCATTTAACAGCTTTTTGCCTTTGATTGCAAACTACATTTATTCTGCTGAATTTACCAAAAATAGCCTTTTGGAGTTTTCATGAAAACCATAGGCAGCGATGTTACTGTAATACTACAAACCTGAAACAATTGCAGGGCATGGATTAAGCAGAACGTTAGGAAGTGGGGTGTAGATTATTTGATTCTCAAACCCTTAAAATTGGGTACACTTTTTTCTGAATGGGGCAGTGAGTGTAGTACGACAGAGATAAGTACAGATATCCAAATATACGGAGATAGCGCAATGTGTATAGGAGAGAGATATATACAAAAACATCTTTTGATGGAACAACTGAAACAATAGAAAAGGAAGAAAGAAATCCATCAGGTTTGTTAGAATTTTGTACAGCCGTTATGGCGATTACTCTTTCAATTTTGACAGCCACTTTGATTTTGCAGAGCTTTAACCATGCCAGTAGTAATAGAAGATTGGATCAGCCTTTCAATCAATTTGAGAAACCAATGTGAAAAGATTCGGGGAGCCAGAATTAGCGATCGCACATGGTATGAATGGGAGCGATTAGCAGGTGCTTGTTACGCCCAGGGGAAGAAAGTTAGACAAAGGAAATACACGCAAGAGCAGACGGAAATGTTGCTGTGTTTGGCATGGTTACGCAAGCATCATCCACGGCGGAAAGTGACTTATCGAAGCTTGAGAGATTATTACAAAGCTAACGAGTACAAACTAGATGAGGTATTGGAGAAGTTCTGTAGTCAGATAAATACTGGGGAAGTATTTGTAGCAGATGAGGTCAAACAGCAGCCCCCCAGAATAGCGTTAAGTGAGGTGAAAAAGTGCTGCGACCGGATTATGAACCGGGAAATTTCGAGAAATTGTTGGGCGAGTTGGAAACAGTTCTTGGGTATTCCGAAGTATGAACGTTTTGTAGAAGAGGGTAAGGCCTCATTGTTAACGTATATGGCTTGTTGGAGGCATGACCATCCGACAAAAAAGTTTCCTTCAGTGTCTGCTCTGATAGTGATGATGAAACATTGGTCACGTCGAGCGATGACATTGGAAACAGCTTCTAGTGCCAAGATGTGGCATAAATGGCAGATGCGGGGATGTAAGGGGAAAGATTTAGCTAGATATTTGGCGATGTGTGGCTATAAGGTTTCGATTCGGACATTGTATAAGTGGGGCGATTTTAGTCAGCGTAAACATTACTCGGTTTCTGAGCTAGGACAGTGGAAAAAGATAGCATCCAAAAAGAGGGTTGCATGATTAGACTATTGGACGGATTAAATAACGTTTTAGCCTTCACGGTTAATTTTGTGTTGTGCGGAGAATATTGTAACTATTGCTAGGAGAAAAATATGCCACGTAAAGGTTCAGAAATAGTACAGTCGGCAGAGACAGGTGGGGAAGTAACACAGGTACAGAGTAAAGCGATTAGCAATACTAGAAAGCAACAGATTACCCATCAGCAGAAAGCTTCAGGGCAAGCACTGGAGGAGCTAGAGATTAGTTTCGATTTTGATTTAAGGATGGCAATTCTTAAAAGATTAGTGCAGGATAAGCACATAATTCTGGAGCAAACTGATAAAGAGCGTCAGATCACACAGGCACTAGAAATAGCGAAATTAGAAGCATTGGAACTAGCTCGTTCAGAAGGTAAAGAGCAAGCCAGGGCAATAATGTCCCAGAGAAAAAGAGAACAATTAGCAGCAACCCAACAGCATTTTATTGATGTGGAATTGTCACAACTGATCGATAGCTGTGACTACTTGCCTTATCCCTCTTCTGTCACTTTCCGGTGTTAGCAAGTAGTAACTAAGTGAAATTATCCAGAAGCATAACAGGGTTTAAATTGATTCATTTCACTAATTAATTGATTGAATCCCAGCAATAAATTAGAATTGGGGAAAATATGTATCCAGGGATAAATCAACCAAAATAGTAATAGTGGTTGGGCAATGAGACGCAGATTATTTAAAGTATTTTTCCATCCGGATTCATGATTCCATTGTTGATGATTAGAAAAATCAACATCACTATTTTCTTGTAACTCATTTTCAATTTGACGAGATTTATTTAAGTCTAACAAGGCTGAAGAGTTTAAACTAATCATTGTGTAAACACAAAAAATAATTTCCCACCATCTCTCAATATGTTGAAAATTGGTGAAACGATAATCTGTCCAACCTAGTTCCTGTTTACACTGTCGGAAACCATATTCTACCCAGGTTCTTAATCCATATAAATCTCCTAAAATTTTCTTGAGATTACCTTGAAGATTTGTCATCACAAAAGAAGTAGAATTCTCTGGCATGGTTTCTGGATCAGTAGTTATTTCCCAGTAAGTTATGGCTCTTTTTTTACCATAAATTATTTCCCTAATGTATCTAATTTCTGATTTCTGATTGCTAAATGTTCTCTCAAATTTACACCACTTATTCGCCCTAACCCTCTGTCCTGCTGGCAGCCAGACTCCATGATTATTTCTTATCGCTACGACATAATCTAATTTATATTCAGCTAGTTTTCTAGTAAATTCGCTACTTTCACCATATAAACTATCCGCTAGTACTAATTTAATAGTAAAGCCTGAGCCAATTAGCTCTGTAATAATTTCTGATGCTAACTCTATTTTAGTTTTATATTTATCTCCTTCTTTTAGCGTTCCTTTTGGTTTGAATATTTTTACGCTTAAAGGAAAAGTTATATTAGAGTAAAGTCCATAAGCATTGACTGAAACTATTCCATTGTCAACTTTTCCGACACTTCCTAGATATTGTCTTGCTACATAATCAGTCTTTCTACCTTTTTTCCTGTCTCCTGTTTCATCTATTACTACTGTAATCGCATTGCCATCTAATGCTTGTTTGAGTTTATTTAATCTTCGTTGTTTTAATTCCTCTACTGACCAATCTGAATTCGCTAAAAAATGATGTAATGACTGTGCAGAGTTTATACTTACGGCTTTCGCTATCTCTGGTAACGATTTTCTTTTGATTGGTGACATTATTCCCAGATGTAAATATTTGAAGCACTCATAATTTCTTACTTCCTTAAACAGGTCTTTATACTCTGCACAATATTCATCTATGATGGCAACTGTTGGGTGGGCATCTCTTGCCAAATGTTTCAGGATTTGTAATTCTACATCCATTGCCCTGCTTACCTTCCAGAGTTTTTTATTTTAATCCTTTTATTCAGAATACTCGGAAAGTGACAGAAGAGGGATACTCCAGTAAATTTATTACCTGTTAGAAGTTCTTTAGGTTTAGAAAAAAGCAATGTTTGAATCCTGGTTTGTTCATAAGTCATATCATCTTTAAATTCAATAGTAATTTTTTCTGAGTCAGTATTAAAACGCCATTTCCCCAAAAGTAAAATTTCTATTTCTATATCAGAATGCATACTATTCATATCTATCCTCAAATTAGTTTTAGTTATATATAATTTTTTGATTATTAACAAATGTGTGATTAACGCACTATAAAACTCTTGTTACAACTTTTTACACGGGAAAAGAATAAGTGCATCTGCCAGACTAACCAAGATTTTACTCGCCAAGCTCCCATTGAAAGGTGTTCTGTAGATGATGTAGATAAGCTAGAGCTATGTGAGTCATAGTGTAACCATTTGGCTGGTAGATGCCCCATCGGCGTTACAGGGGATAATTTAAAAGTTAATTGGTCGTAATTTAACCATCTTCCCTCTTCTCGCCAACCCAGGCGATCGCCAAGTCTTTTTTCCGTTTCATAATCTATTTGACCACCTATTTCGTTCCAAATGCTTTGCTGAACACTAAAGCCAAAGTAACCATAACTGTATTGTTGCCAAAGTCGATCAATTTTATGAAAAGCTTCACACGAAAAGTTAAGAATATCTTCTTTATAAACTTCATTCCAATCATTCTTGCCCATGACTTGTAGCATTAATTTAGCTGTTTCAATATCAGCTTCTTGCCACTTATACTCTGTAAGAAAGTTTTGTAATTTACTGTAATTAATATTCCAATTATTTTTCAATTCTGTCGCAAACTTAATGTCAACATCATTATTAATTTGTTCCGTCAATTCTGCTTTCTCTAAAAAAAATTGAGAAGAAGAAACAATATCTATTTTTTCTTCTTCTATCCCTAGAACTTTCTTTTGAGCAACCAGTTGAGTAGAAATATAATTAGATATTAAGTAAATTGCTTGATTTAAAGTTATTTCATCTTTACTAAAATCAAAGCCATAAATCTGTAAATTTAATAATTTTGACTGACAGAAAACATCTTGCAGTCTATCTTTTTTACTATAACTTGCCACTAATAGATTGAGGATGTCATGAGACATCGAACTAGTATCTTGTATGGCTAATAAGTTACCTTGAGAATTTAGAGTATTACTTGCTAAATTTTGAATCTCTCCTACAATTGCATAAAAATCTACATCTACTTTTACTACATCATCTATTAAAGATTGAAACGGATTAAAGTAATCTTGTAAAGACTTTTCTAGATTAATTGCAGTTTCAGCTATTTTTGCAATTTCTTGACGAATTTTTGTAGCTCTGACTTGGTATTCATAAATCTCTTGATACACCTCTATATCTTTAAATATTTTCTGAATAGCTTGCTTTTGATTTTTAGTATCTTCCGCTAAGTTTTTAATTCCTTCACTGAGTAGTTTTACTTTTTCTAAAATTAAAAAGTTAGTATTGCTTAATAGCAGAATAGATTTTAAATTTTCTTCTCCTTCCACTTTTAACTTGTCAATTATTTGAGGATCTTTATGATTCTTCATCTCTAGCTTATTTCTTTGTTCATTTATTTCTCTAATTTCATAATATTTTTGGTTAAATAGGTTTTTCCAGTCATCTATGAAGTTTAATAAAAAATTTTGATAACTATTTTTATAATTTTCTAAAAAATCCAGGAGTTGAGTATAATCTCTAATTAATAATTTAACCTCTGCTAAAGTTTCTCCTTGACTAATTTCTTTTTTCCATTTGATTATTCCCCAAAAATAAGAATGATATTTAGTACCTTCTTTAATTAAGCTTTGGCATTTTCTAATTTTACTTTGAATTTTTTTTAGTTTAGGATTTTTTAAAGTAGGAAACTTATAATGTTTTTCATAAATCATAATAGATTTATAAGTAATTAATTGTTCTTGCTTTCTAGTTAGCATCACTTGTTTTGAAACATACAAATAGTTACTAAACTCTTATTCATTTCAACACCTGAAGATTTTTATGATTACATTAAGTCAAGATATTTTTTAAAGCAGACAAAGTTACTTTACCGTATTTGTTTGTGCATAATTTCCATACCAGGATTTTCTCTCGCGATTCCACAAGTTGTATCCCGATTTTTTCTGGGACTCGCTTTGAACTTATATTAGCGCGATCGCATCCAACAGTAACGCTTTACACATCAGGTTGAGATAACGCCCAATCTACCACAGCTTTTGTAGCTTCAGACGCGTATCCCTGTTGTCGATATAATGACGCTATGTAATCAATTTTCAGGGAACCACTAGGTAAATCTGTGCTATTTGAGATGACTATAACCATATAGCCTCAATCTATTACCCATTTCAATACCTCCGGGTTTTTGTTATAGCGGTAGGTTACATCATCCTTCGTAGTCACGGGCTTTTCTTGACTAGCCTTGCTTCTGATAGTAGTAATAGAATAGTCTGTTAATGCCTGAAGCTCTTTATGGGAAAGTCCTAGAATTGTGGCGCTTGCTGGTGATTCTAGCTTGATTTTGAGTTCATTTTTTGGGTAAATATCTATCGTAGTTTGCTCCTTTCCTGATGATTTAACAGCAGTTTCTTTTTGCAATTGATAATCTTGCATAGAAACAAGTCGCCAATTAGATCCTTGTGAAAGTTCTAACACCCATTGATGATAATTAAATAAGCTTTCTCTATGACCAACACTAATAAAGGTTGTTTTCGTTGATTGTAACTGTTGATATAAATTACCTTCGTTATTTAAATCTAAAGCACTCGTTGCTTCATCTAAGATAGTGAAACTGGGATGTGTAATTAATAGCCGTGCAAAAGCGAGGCGTTGTTGTTCTCCTAAAGACAATATATTTTCCCAAGGAACTTCTGTATCAAAGCCGTCTACACGGGTAAGTAGGTGTTGCAGGTTAACTTGTTGCAAAACTTCTTGAAGTTCTGCGTCGGTCAATTGACGATTAGTTTTAGGATAAAGCAACTGTTCGCGTAAAGTCCCTAAAATGATATAAGGCCGTTGGGGTAAGAATAATACTTCTTTTAGGGGAGGACGCACCAGACGACCCGTTCCTGCATTCCACAAACCAGCGATCGCCCTCAACAAAGAACTTTTACCCCTACCACTAGGCCCAACAATCAATAACCCTTCGCCTGGCCCAACAGCAACTGACAAATTTTCAACAATCACCTGTTCATAATTTGGCGTTTGTAAAGTTACATTCTCAAAAGCTAAACGTTCTTCTTCTAGAATTTTAATAGTATTGACGTTCTCTGCTTGTTTACTAGCAGCCTGTAGCGCATCTGAAAACTCTGCTAAACGCTTTACATAACCAGAAAATCGCCCTGAAATTCCAAACTCGGCTATTAATTCTCCTAGAGCATTAGAAAACATAAAACAAGCAAAACTAGCTTGATTTATTTGTCCATAATCAATTTGATCTTGAAGAAATAAAGGTGTAAGGATAAACATCGAGAATACGCTAATGGCAGACTGATATGCTCTGCCAAAAGCGTCTTGTCCCTTCTCTAAATTCAGCCTGCGTTCAGCGGTTTTTAAAACATTATTAAATCGACGCTGAATTATATTTAATTCTTCATCTTCTCCCTGAAAAAAAGCAATTGATTCAGCATGATTACGAACATGAGTTAAGCAATAGGCAAAATCTGCTTTAAATGCAATTTCTTCTTGGTTAACTTTATTGATTGCTTGATTCAAGTAAACAGCTATTAAATTACCTATAATTGTATAAATAACTAAATAAATTGCGATTTGTGAAGAAACTGTCCAGAGAATGATCAAAGCACTGAACATCTCTAAAGATTTTTCTAGTAAAGAAGATGAAAATCTCAAGCCAATACTAGTAATAGGTTCTATCTCTTGGGATAAGCGTTGATCTGGATTATCTATATCAGATTTAAAATTGATTTTATAATAAGCTTGATTACTTAAATATTTTTCTAAAACATGATTATTTAGCCATTTGTACCAGTCAAGAATTATTTTTTTCCTGACATATCTCAAAAGAGTAACTAACAAAACCATCCCTATAATAATGAAACTGGACAGCCATAAAGTACTCTTATATTGATCCAGATCTCTCTGTTCAATAACAATATCAATTACATAGCGATTCCAGTAACTATTTGCAGCATTTGCACCGACAATTACGACTATTAATAATACCAAGGAAATTAGCATTCCCCATGAGCGAATCACATCTGAAAACGCTCTTCCTTCTGCTTTTGTTGGATACCAATAAGGCCCGGCAACTACTTTCACATCTTGCCAAAATTGAATCAGGGTTGAAAAAGGATTCGTTGTATTTTGCTCACGCACAGATGGAGTTTGCATATTCTAAAAATGTAGCCGTTACTAATTACACTAGGAATTTTGAAATGGCCTTTGAGAATTAGTTATACCAATTCTGTATGAAGATGCGCTTTAAAAACGTAGACGCGCTAGCGGCTTGCCGCAGGCTACCGCAAAGAGCGCATAGACGCGCCAGCGGCTTCCCGCAGGGTAGAACACAAAGAAAAAAAATTTGGCGCAGCTTCACAAAGAAACGGTATTAGACTCAAAGGCCATTTTTCCTTTTAGAGAATGTCTGAAAACTAGATCAATGGTTCCTCATCAACAATTTCGACTGTTCTCGGAAAAGGGCCTTGGTCAGGCTCAGTAAGGACTACTGGGCTAATATGATGTTTCAGTTTGAGTTTTAACTCATCTGAAATGGGCAATTCTTGAATTTCTTTGAGAAGAAATCTGATAGATTCAGTTTTGCTACGTTCTGTATAGATGAGCTTAAGAACGTTTTCAATTCCAAATCCTGCTATATATTCCCCTAGAACGGCTACCACCCCAAGCAAGCCTAAACCTCCTAAGAGGCCTAAAGGCCCCCCCAGCGATGAAAGCATAGCGACAACGGCGGCGACATTACCCCCTGATGCAGCCGTTGCAATCACGAAAAGTATGCCAGGAAGGCCTAAACCAGAAATTTTTTTGACGAGTTCATCCATTGTACTTACCTACAGTCTTTATAAAATGAAAACATGACTAAGAGAGTCATTACTAATTTCTTTTGTGAAGAAATTAAAAATCTTACATCTTGCACCAATTAGTTGGTGCAAGATGTAAGAAATCTGATTTAGCCCAACAAAAGACTACACAGTTCATCGATTTGTTGACTTTTGTTAGATATTAGTCGATGGGCTATAGCTTGTAACTGACGAGTATTTTGGAGTTTGGTATTATCTATTTCTTCTAGTTCACTATCTAACAATGTTTGAAAGCGATAATAAAAACTTTTAGCTTCTTTATCAGTAGGTTCAAACAACTGTTCTAATTCTCCAGCTACCACTTCACTACTACCGTCAAACATAATATTTAAAAGCGGTCTTCCCCATTGCAAGAGTCCCCAATTTTTGACTTCTTTATAAGGGTAGACACTCGTCAGCGAACCTGTACCTAAAGAAACTACTAAAATATCTTCTGTATTGAGGGGTTTTTGGGCTTTTTGTTTACTACTAATTTGTGCTTCTAAAATAGCTAAATGGGCTGGATTATTGGCAAATACTCCACCATCGATTAAAGTATAGGCGATGCCGCTATTATGGGGGTTTACCATCCGATGAGGAGCAAAATAAGTCGGAGTGGCAGTAGTTGCCAATGCCGCATCTAGGAGCGAAAAACCACCACACAACTTCTGAAAATTCTTAGATTCTATTTGCTGTTTTTCTAGTTTGTTTGTAAAAAATATCGGAATTCGCTGCTCGATATCGTAACTCGTCACAAAAACTTCTTTAAGATTATTTTCTAGAGAGGCGTTACCAAAATATTGCCTGAAAATTTCTTCTTTGCTTTCGGAAGGGTATTTTGGCTGGAGAAATATATCCTCTAATGGGCCAAGTAGTCTTTCAAATAACGGCTCATAAAATATTTCTACCCCATACTCAATAAATAACTGTAGGAGATCCTCAGCAGTGTATTCAGCTACTGGCAACTTATCAGATACATCGGAACTTAATCGGGGTTTAGTTAGTCCAAGTGCTAAAATTCCGCCGCTGGAAGTACCAGTAATTAAATCAAACAAGCTGAATATAGGCTTTTTTGTCCGCCTTTCAATTTCTGCTAGGATTAATGCAGGAATAATGCCCCGAACACCGCCTCCATCAATGGAAAGTATTTTATATTTGGGACGGGCTTTTGTATTCATGGTTTCTGGCGATTCTTCCTGGGTTAATATTTGTGCTTGTTGGATATTGACGGGATCTTCAGTTTGGTCTGTTTTGGTTTCCTCGTCATCTGGTTCAAGAGCGATCGCAGTTGGAATAATCTTCAATTCTTCGCTGTTTATTTCTGTCTGTTGAATTTCCTTTGGTTGGTTTTCGTCGTCGCTTACTAACGATACTGTTGCTGCTAATAAACTTGTGGTTAGTGGTGAAATATTTTCTTCGGGAATAACTGCTGTCTCAGTTTGGATCTCTTCTTGAATATCCTCTTGATTGGATAATTCTTCTGCAAATATAACTGGATTTGATGATTGTGTTGCGAATGGAATTTCTGCTAAAGTCCAAATAGGATTACCACGAAAGTTTCCTTGATAGGACTTTCCAGTTTGGTTTTTGACAGTTGTACCTTGCCCTTCATCTAATTTCCAGTAAGCCACTAATCCTTCTTCATCCCCGACTATTAGCCCACAACGATGAGTCTGGATTTGTGCTTGAGTACAAGGATGATTCCAAACGCTAATATTTGCTAATTGTCCTTTGAAATAAACCTGTTTATGTAACGTTGCTCCCAGAGTTATAGAACTTGTAGCTTTGTTTAAAGATGAACCTCTAAGAGAATCGTTGTACTCATGATCGTCAAGATATACGGCTACCTGACCACTATTAAAAACAATAGCAAAAAAGTGCCATTCTCCTATAGCTAATTCTCCTTGCCCAAAGGTTTTGATACCCTTGCTAACACTTTCATCAATGTAGATATCTAGGCTTCCTGTTTCACTGATGCCGAATTCAAAATTATCGCTAAATCTCTCTGAAGAACGGGCAAAAAATACATTGCGCGTCCCGTAACTAGTGGCTTTATTTGTTAGTTCATGTGGATTTATCCATCCTGAAACTGTAAAGTTGGAACTCCCTTGAGCAAAAACGCCGCCAATATCGTTTCTGCCAAAATCTATATAATCATTTACCCCATCAAATGTTAAAACTGTTTGTGTATTTACTATGTTTATCACAAGGATTTAATCTCCAAATAGCAATAATTCATAATTTTAAATAAGGAATTTAATATTAATAAACTTAATAGTGAAGTCTCACTAACATCTTTCAAAATAGAAGACAATAAAAATATACAAGGCTCAATCCCTAATTTTTATGAGTCAGTAATACTTCTGCGATCGCCTGCGAAATGGGGTAGTGTGGTGAATATATCTCCATCCAAAAAAATTCCCCGACTGGGTTAACTTCGAGGAATATATACCGACCATCGGGGGTGACAATAATATCAATTGCTCCATAGTTTAGACCAAAATAAGCCATCAGTTTGAGCAGTTTTTTCTCAATATCTTCCGGCAAGTTGTATGGTTGCCAATTTTTAACTAAGGCTCTGCCCTCTTTGCGCCAGTCATAAGTAGATCCTTGCAAGCTTTGGGAATCTACTGCGGCAGTAAATACCCGGTGTCCGACAATAGTTGTCCGCAATTCCAGAGCCTTCGGCACGTTTTCTTGAAATGTCATCGGACAAAAACGCAACCCTTCGATATTCTCTAAATCATCGGTTGTAACTGGAGTGGTAAACACAACGTTTTCTCGTCCTTGCTCATCATAAATAGCAAAGGAAGAAAGCATTTTGGTAACTATACCTTGCTTACACTCTTGAGCAAATTGCTTGACTGCTTCGGGATTGTTGGAAGTCAGGGTACGCGGAGTCAAAAGTCCAACTTCTTTGGCAATTTTTAACTGTAGTTGTTTATTATTCGCCCGATCCACATTTGACATTTTATCAAAGTGGAATCCTTGAAGGCTGGCAATCATACCCCTGACAGTGGCACGACATTCATTAATTGACGCATCTCTGTATTGCTTGTCCATTGAGTCGGGGATTTTTTGTCCGTAGCGCATCCGCCGATACCAAACTGAGGAAACTTCACTCAAATCAAGCTTTTGTTCGCCATCAGTAATAATTATTCGTCCAGTATCACCAGAGTAAATATCTAACTTGACTTCGGTGGGATATCTATCTGTATCAAACCGAAAGGCTTTTTCTCCTTTAGCCTCAATTTCTTTGATGACTAGAGGAATGCTTTCGTTGTCTTGGCTAAAGGTGACTATTAATACGGTCATAATTGAGTTGCACCTAAGATACCCTACAGGAATTGGCTTTCTTAATTACGAGTTACGTTAGCGTTCGCGCAGCGTCTCGTAGAGAAGCGGTAGAGAGGAACGAGCATCATTACGAATTACGAATTGGTACAAGAGCATCTGCGATAGCACTTGCAATGGGTAAGTCTAAATCCTTTTCCAGCATTCCCCACTCCCCCAGAGGGTTGATTTCCAAAAAGACGTATTCCCCTGATGGTGTGACGATGAAATCTAAGGCTCCAAACAACAGCCCAAATTTCCCCATAAAGGCTTTGAGACGACAAATTACTTCATCAGGAAGCTGGTGGTGTTGCCATGCGCCAACCTCAACACCAGGTTTACGCCAATCAACTTTGGCTACTGCATACACATCTGCATTTAGCGCCCCCACAAATACATTACCATTCACATACACCACCCGTAATTCCTGTTGCTTAGGAATTTGCTCTTGAAAAACCATTGGGCAATAGCGCAGTGACTCGGCATCTTGTAAGTCTTCTTCCTTGACGATGCTGGTGTACAGAAAAAACGAGGAGTTAGCTTCCATACTGCGGGAAAGAGCAGTTAAGAGCTTGCTCACCATTTTGCCGTTGACTTGCTCGAAAAACTCTCGTGCTGCTTGGGCTTTGTTGGTAACAAGAGTCTGGGGAATAACAAAACCTACTTCAGACGCAATCCGTAGTTGACGCAGCTTGTTACTTGCATAATCTATCCGCTCTAAATTATCTACCCACGTAGCTTCCTTGAGGCTGTCCCAAAAACCATCTAAAGTTGCAAGTGATTCTCTAACGCAAGCTTCTCGGAACTTTGGCGCTAATTCTTGACTCAGTTGTGGTTCCCAAATGCGGCGCATCCATACAGCTTGCACCTGCTCTGTGCTGATAGAGTGGTTGTTACATTCTATAGTGTGGTAGCTTTTAGACTTATCAAAATGTGCTGTTAATTGCACTTCTAGAGGAAATTTATCAGTATCTAGACGAAATGGTTGCACCCCTTTTTTTAATAAGGCTTCTGCCACTCTATCTACTGTGAAGAAATCACCACTGTGGGTGATTAATAAAACAACATCACGAGACAGGTGCATAAAATATATTTTGTTTGATAATTTTAGGAGGTAGCCATTAAGCAATAGCAACTAAATTGCTTTTTTTAATCCAAATTTCTTGAAAAATTTAGTGCGATAGAAAAAGCAATCACCTCCATGTTATTGATAAGGTAATATGAAAGCGATCGCGTCTCTAAAAGGAGTTTTCAGTTCTTTGATAACCGCTACTCTAGGAAATTACAATGAAGCCAATTACAAGGTATTTTTCTGAGCAGAAAGGTACTTTCAGATGCGGCGACTAAATTATTTGTCTTCTAAGTCTGAAGGAAACTTGTAAGTCCAAGGAACCTCTGTTCCTTCAGTAGCTTGCTCTGACAAGAAACGCGCAAAGAATGGTACCACCACAACATCCACTGTTTTGACTGTGTTTGTAGGCATAGAGTTCTTCTTAAAGGAAATTGTTTTTTCAACTACAGATATATCATTAATTAAATATATTTGCAAGATCAGTTAAGACAGTTAAGACAGTTAAGACAGTTAAGACAGTTAATAAGTAATGATATGAAAGAATTTAAAAAAGTTAAGAAAAAATGTTTAACAATTATTAATATTAAGTGATCAATGTCAAACTATAATCACTGGAGTTTAGACTAAGCCATACAAAATGACCCAGCAGGGCTGAGTTAATCAGAGACTTAGCAAAAGTATGAATAATCTAAGGTATTAAACAGCAACAGATGCTTCTTTACGTGGTCGTGTTACTGTTTTTTTAACAATCGGGCATCGGTTTTTACGGTGACGCTTTTTTCCTGCTTCCCAACCAGGGGACTTTCCGCGAGGTTTGGGTGGAAGGGCTGGAGTACCAATCACCGCAAAAACTCCACCCATAGCTTGAGCGACTCGTCCAGGAGTCAAATTATCGAGTGACTTCTGCCAAGGTAAAGGATTATCAGTCACAATATCACGAGCTAACCACAACTCCCAAGTCATAAAAGGCATTAAGTCACTCCAGCGCTCACACTGCTTAGGAGTACTTAACTTGGGCACAGTCCAATGTAAACGTTGCTTCAAAAAACGATACCAATGGTCAATCGTAAATCGACGCAAGTAAAGTCGCCAAACTTCTTCTATTGAAGGCATTTCTTCTCCCACCCAAGCCAACCACAAAGGTTTTAACACTCTCAAGTTACCTTGTGCATTGAGACGTTCAACTCGCAGGAGTAACATCGGACGCGCTGCCGCTTTACGGAAATGTAAATTCTTCCAGAGGCTAACCCTTACTCGTTGTAGTTTCGGATCATCCAATTCTAAAACAGATTCTGCATCACTCCATGTCGTGGATTCATTAAGTTTGAATTTAGATCCGTGTTTTTTGGGTCGTCCTTTACCCGTATAAGCTTCAGGTTCACCCCATAAACAAAGATTTGAGCGCAATCTTACCAGAATATCTGCGGGAATACTGGCAGTTTTCAACACAAAAGGCGCACACCCATATTCACTATCCCAAACTGAAATTGGTCTAACGGCTAAATGTTTACACACCTGTTTAAGTTGCCAAACCGCTTTCCCTATTGGGCTTTCGCCACTTGTGATCCGTTCATGTCTCAAGGGTAGGGCCCAGCTACCTGATTTTTCTGGTATCCAGGCAATTGTGCTATATCCTTGACCAATGCTAATCGGTTTATTTTCTGCTATGGATGTGCCACTATGCTCATAAGTCCTTTCTTGCAGCGTTACTGCATCCGGGCGTGACCAGTTTGTGTGATCTCCTGCTAACAAGGGTCGTCCCTTGAGGGGTATCTGTTTGATATATAACTGCATCAATTTCTGTCGCTGCGGTCTGCTATCTTGTAGCGCTTCATAAATACTTGGCCACTTGCGTCTAAATACTGGTGATAAGGATAAGTCTGCTAAGGAATAGACAGTGCGGGTCAGCAATATGGCATCTGTTAATTCAAAGGTCGCATCTTTGGCTCTACCTAAATATTTGTAGGCTACTTGACGAAACTCTTCAAGTCTGGCATTTTTCATGTTGGCAGGTGAGAGTAGGTAGTTCTTTTCTCACTTTCTGCCAAAAGGGGGACTGTATTCAATCAGACACCCCTTTTTTTCTTGATCATTACCCATCTGATAATGATAATCAAATAGGGGGGTGGGAGAGAAACGAGCGACGCTCGTTTCTCTCCCACCTTTTCATGATTATCATTATTGTATTATTATCTGGAGCAGATATACTACAGAATTGTTAAAGGTCGCGGATGCTTTGAGGCTGACAAGATAATATTTTTAATCTCTAATTCCATTTGATTTGCGTTCTCTCATATCGCTTTTAGTCTAAACTCCAGTAATCAGAATTAACACTTTCAATAATTTCTTTGGTTTAAAATATGTTAAGATAGAAAATGGGAGCAATGCGATTTTGTTAGGTGCTTAAAATTCTGGTACTAAATCACCAATTTAATACTGCGATCGCAGCTAAATAACTGTTTTTATTGAGAATCTAGCTTTGTAACTGAGAATTAAAGTCCGATCTAACAAAATTGCATCGCTCCCATATAAAAATAGAAAATTAAGTTAAATGTATGTTTTCAGTATAGTAAATGTATACAAATAATCACTCAAAATAAGTAATATTTCTGATTGTGAATCGTATAAACTGCATATACAGGAATCCGGTTTGAATTTTGAAAACATGCTGAGACTTAAATGCATATCCACCAAGGACTTATCTCTAAAATCCGTTCAGAAATCAAATAGGAGTCCTATAGAAGCACAATAAAGATGGCTTACGAAGTTGTTTAGAATTATTTCTCAGATTTTTTAACTTCAATCTGGAAGAAAATTAATGCAGTCATTAAGTGATCCGTATTATCGCATTGTCGCTATTAGTGGAGAAGGAATTGGCGAAGAAGTTGTGGAAGCTTCTTTGAAAATTTTACGAGTTGTTGCAAAACTTGAAGGATTTAGCTTGCAAGTAGACTATGGTTGGCTTGGTGCAACAGCCTTAGAAAAATTTGGTACTTACTTTCCTCAAGCCACAGTTGAGCTATGCAATGGATCTAATGGGATAGTATTTGGTGCGGTTACTCAAGGCGGACTGCTAGATTTGCGAAAGCATTACGACTTTTTTTGCAATCTGCGTCCAATTCGCATTGAGAATAGTCTAGTGCATAAATCTAGCCTCCGACCAGAAAAAGTTCAAGGACTCGATATACTCATAGTTCGCGAATTAGTCAGCGGTATTTATTTTGGCCTTGCGGGAAGGTCTTTTGATGAAAAGGGAGCTTATGGCTACCATACCATGCTCTATTATGATGAAGAGATTCGCCGGATCGCTCGTCAAGCCTTGCAAAAAGCCCAACAACGCCGAGGCTTGCTCGCCGTAGCTCACAAAGAAAATGCCTTGCCTCATTTGCCTTGGACTCGTCTAGTGCAGCAAGAAGCTCTACAGTTTCCAGGCGTTATTGTTGAGCCAATACTAGTAGATAGTTTAGCCATGCAAATGGTTCTCAATCCCCAAAGATTTGATGTCATTCTGGCAAGCAATATGTTTGGAGATATTCTCAGCGATATTGGCGGTGCTTTAGTTGGATCTATTGGGTTATTAGGTTCGGCGAGTCTGAATGCTGATGGATTTGGATTATACGAAGCAATTCACGGTACAGCTCCAGACATTGCAGGCTTAGGAATTGCTAATCCTCTAGGAACTCTGGGAGCTTGTGTTTTGATGCTTCAGCAATGGGGGGAAGTGAAGGCTGCCCAACGAATTATGACAGCGCAAGAGCGAGTTTTAGCCAAAGGATATCGGACAGTTGATTTGTCTCCCCAAGGGGCAGAAATATTAGTCAATACTGAAAAATTAATTGACCTTCTACAAGAAGAACTGTTCAACACACAACATTTTGAATTTGGGGTGCCTTATGAGTCATGTAAGTAAAATTTTGTATTTAGAAGATGACATAAATACCGATGATATTATTCCTGCAAATCGAGGAACAACAGACGATCCTGACTATTTAAAACAATATGCTTTAGAACATTTAATTGGAGTAGGAGAGCTATTAAAATACAACGCAATTGCTGCTGGAGAAAATTTCGGCTGTGGTTCGAGTCGAGAAATTGCCCCCATTGCCCTGAAAGCCGCTGGTATTAAAAATATTCAGGCTAAATCGTTTGCCGAAATTTTTTATCGCAATAGCATCAATATTGGGCTGCCACTAGAAATTTTAGGAGAAAAACAAGAAAATTCTGTAGTAGATGCGATCGCACAAGCAGGTGGACTGATACCTTTTAATCAAATGCGTCGTCAGGGAAAGATCAGTATTCCTAAGAGCGTGACTTCTAAACGACCCATGACTTTAGTGGAAAAACTCTTGGCTAAAGCCTCCAGTAATCCCTACGTCCGGACAGGAGAAGTGGTTTTTGTCCACGTCGATTTAGCTCTATCCCATGATGCTGTAGCTGGGTCTGTAGCCAAGACATTTTATAAACACTATGGAGAAAATGCCAAGCTGTGGGATGCTCAACGGGTGGTTTTAGTTGCAGATCACTTTATCCAAGTCAATGATATCCGTGCTGACCACAAAGCTAATCTCATGTATGAGCAGATGGTTGAGTTTGCCAAAGACCAAGGATGTCATTTGTTTGATATGGTCTCCCCTGGTGAAGCTGCGGGTATCTGTCACGTCTTACTACCAGAAAAAGGACTTGTGCGGCCAGGAATGATAATTGCTGGTACAGATTCGCATACCTGTACCTACGGGGCATTGGGAGCTTTTTCCACCGGTGTCGGCACTACAGATATGGCGAATATCTATGCAATGGGGGATATGTGGATTCGTGTCCCTTCAACGTTAGTATTCGAGTTGACTGGAACCTTACCTCCGCATATCAGTGCCAAAGATATTATCTTGTTTATTCTGGGACAAATTGGTTGTGCTGGTGCTATCAGTAAAGTGATGGAGTTTCGCGGGTCAATCCTCTTACAACTACCTTTTGATGAACGATTGACTCTAGCCAATATGGCCGTTGAGTGTGGTGCTATCTGTGGCTTGATTGTGCCTGATGAGACTACCCGAAATTATGTGAAAAGTCGTTCTACGCAGGAATTTACAGAGATTATTGGCGATCTTGATGCTGAGTACGAAAAAGTATATCAATTTGACCTCAGTAATCTAGAACCACAAGTTGCCCGTCCTCCAAAACCAGATCAAGTAGTACCGATTAGTCAGTTAGAAGAAGTTCCAATTACCAAAGCTTTTATTGGCTCTTGTACAGGCGGCAAACTCTACGATTTAGCTCAGGTCGCCGAAGTTTTGCAGGGTCGCCAAGTGGCAGACGGCGTGAACCTGTTTATTGTCCCTGCAAGTATTGAAATTAGAGAAAAAGCCCAAGAATTAGGCTATTTCGACATTTTTCTACAAGCAGGCGCACAGATTCTCAAGTCAGGTTGTGGAGCTTGTATCAATTCTGGAATTGGAGTTTTGGATAAAGAAGAAACCGGGGTTTATGCAACCAATCGTAATTTTAAAGGACGTAGCGGCGATCCTACAGGAAAAAACTATTTGGCTTCACCAAGAACGGTGGCGATATCAGCCATAAATGGCAAAATTAGCTGCTTTCTTGATTAAATAAAAATTTTTCCTGATCTGAGCTTTGATTTATTGATGAGTGTGTCAAATAATGGAAACTTTACCTCTTAAAATTTACGACCAAACGCTGCGGGATGGCGAACAACAGGCAGGTATTTTCTTCTCTTACCCAACTAAACAAAAACTGGCTCATCTGATTGCCCAAACAGGAATCAATGGATTCTGTATTATGCCTTGCGTCTGCAAGCAAGAAGCTGACCTAGCTAAAACATTATTATCAGAAAATTTAGAAAACTTTCTCATTGCTGATACTTTAATGAACAAGCAGTCCATTGATTTTGCTAAGGACTGTGGCATTAGGCGCATTGTTCTTTTTAATGCTCTTTCTGACCGATTACTCTTTCTGCGAGATTCTCATATCCGTAGTTTGAACGAATTTAAAGGACAAACCATTGATGATAATATCCCAACTCAGGTAATCAATAAAATTCGTCAAAATTCTATTGATTTAATTGTCGAAAATTTACGCTATGCCACGACAGTTGCTGGGCTGAAGGTAGACTTCGCTGCTGAAGATGCTTCCAGAGCCGATTTTGATTTTTTAGTGCAATGTATCCGCTCTTTTAGTCCTTATATTGAAAACTTTATCCTCTGTGATACAGTTGGAATCCTTAGTCCAGAAAAGAGCTATATCTGGGTTAACAATCTGCTCCAATCCACCACAGGGGTCGCTTTCGGATTACATTACCACAATGATATGGGCATGGCCTTAGAAAATACCCTCCAGTCTCTGATGGCGGGAGCAACTTTGGTATCGGGTACTTTTAATGGAATTGGAGAAAGAGCTGGCAATGTTTCTATAGAGCAGGTGTTAAATGGATTGCGAGTCCGTTTTGGAATTGAAGTCAACGCAATTAACTATGATATTGTTGACAGAGTAACTAATTACATTGAGAAATTGGGGATTCGTCCTGCCACTCCTTATTCTCAAGCTGCTCAACGTCATGAGTCAGGTATCCATGTTAATTCGTTGTTTTCAGATCCATATAGTTATGCAGTTTTTCCTCACGGTACTATAGACATTATTTTTGGCAAATGGAGTGGAGCTAGTAATTTTCAGTACCTGTTTGAGAAACAACTACAAAATCCTCAATCGAGAAGTCAATACGAAAAAATGCGCTCAGTAATTAAATCGCTCGCTACGGAACAAGAACGTTACTTTACAGCCAATGAAATATTAGATTTATGGAAAAATGGTGTATTTGAGTAAGGATTTTGTAAGAAAGATTATCCTGAGCGATGACTCGGATAAGTCCTGTTTTTTGTGCTTCTGCCGCTTATGTTTATTCACCTCGCTCTACCTTGAAAAAGTTTTACATGAATTATTCTTTATTTTCAAATTTTAATCCTTTTTGGGAACAAGTAAAAGCGGTCGCGGGGCCTTATTGGTATCCAACAGAGCCAGGAAAGAGAGCATTTTCAGATGTAATTCGTGCATGGGGAATGCTTGCTCTTTTAATATTGTCAGTAATTGCATTAGTAAGCATCAATGCGTTTAATAGCTTTGTTGATCGCTATATACTCGATGTCTTGATTCAGGATAAAGATTATTCTAAATTTATTAACACCTTATGGCTTTATATCCTTTGTCTTGTCTGTGTAACAATCCTGGTAGGATTTTCTAAATTCCTCAGACAAAACATTGCTCTTAATTGGCATCAATGGCTAAATAATGAAATGTTATCAAAGTATTTGAGCAACCGTGCCTATTATAAAATTAACTTTAAATCTGATTTAGAGAACCCAGATCAACGTCTATCTCAAGAAATTGAACCTGTTACCACTACTGCTGTGAGTATTTCAACTAATAGCCTAGAAAAATTGCTAGAAATGATTGTTTTTTTAGGAATCCTTTGGTCAATTTCTTCCTTAGCGGCAGTTGTTATAGTTATTTATACAATCATAGGCAATGGCATTGCTACTTATTTTAGTAATCAGTTTAATAAGATTAATCAAAGTGAGCTTGAATTTAAAGCTGAGTACAACTATGCTTTAACTCATGTTCGTAATCATGCTGAATCAATAGCTTTTTTCCAAGGAGAAAATCAAGAATTAAATGTAATTCAACAAAAATTTAATAATATTATTGTTAATAATAAATTCAAAATTAATTGGGAGAGAAATCAGGAAATATTTAAAAGAGGCTATCAGGCTCTTATCCAAGTTTTCCCTCTTGTCATACTTGGTCCTTTATATATTAAAAATGAAATCGATTTTGGACAAATTATTCAAGCTAATATAGCTTGCAATCTATTTGCTACTGCTGTTGCAGCATTGATTGATGAATTTGGTAATTTTGGCAAATTTTCAAGTTATATTGAGCGTTTAAATGAATTTTCTCAGGCATTAGCAGAAGTCACTAGGCAACAAGAGAATGTTAGTGTTATTAAAACCATAGAAGATAATCGTATAGCTTTTGAAAATATTACTTTAAAAACGCCTGATTATGAACAAGTGATTGTTGACAATTTGTCAATGTCTGTTCAACCAGGAGAAGGTTTGTTAATTGTAGGGCCTAGTGGTCGAGGTAAAAGTTCTTTATTAAGAGCGATCGCAGGTTTATGGAATGCGGGGACTGGTCGTTTAGTCAGACCTCCTCTAGAAGAAGTTTTATTTTTACCTCAACGTCCTTACATAATTTTGGGAACTTTGCGTGAACAGTTACTTTATCCTCATATAAATCGACAAATGAGCGATGCACAACTCAAAGAAATATTACAGCAAGTTAACCTCCAAAACTTACTGAACAAAGTTGATAGTTTTGATCAAGAAGCCCCCTGGGAAAATATATTATCTTTGGGAGAACAACAGCGTTTAGCTTTCGCACGGCTATTAGTTAATCGTACTAGCTTCACTATATTAGATGAAGCAACAAGTGCTTTAGATTTGACAAACGAAGAAAATTTATATCAACAACTACAAGAGACAAAAACAACTTTTATTAGTGTAGGACACCGAGAAAGTTTGTTTAATTATCATCAATGGGTTTTAGAACTTTCACAAGGTTATAGTTGGCAACTTATAAGTATTAAAGAATACTCTCAATCCGCCAATAAAATAAAGAGCTTAAAAAACGCTTCCAAGTAAGTTAAATTCTTGATTATCTTTAAGAATTTAATTTTTCTAAAATAAAAAAAATTAAATTAAGAAGCCTGAAAGTTCTTAGGATTCAACTCATTACAACTATTTAAGAAACTACGTATGAAGATTTTAGGTATCAACTCGGTTTATCATGAATCAGCAGCATCTTGTGTAATTGATGGTAAAATTGTTTCCGCAGTTGAAGAGGAAAGATTTAATCGTTATAAACACGGCAAACCTGCACACATTGATAATTCGCACGTTCTCCCTATACACTCCATTAATTTTTGTCTCAAAGATGCCAATTTAAATGTTGAAGATATCGATTTGATTGCATTTTCTTTTGACCCTAAGTTACGTCAGAAGAGTTTTGAAATTGATCCAATCAGTATTCCAGGTGATTGGGGGAGTATAAAAGGGGAAAAAACATTTCTTTCCAGCTTGGAACAAGTCAAACTTTCTTTGAACCATGTCTTGGGCGATAAATCAGCAGAGAAACTTATTTGGGTTCCTCATCATCTAGCTCATGCAGCCTCCGCATTTTTTCCTTCTGGATGGAAAGAAGCAGCAATTTTAGTGATTGATGGGATTGGTGAAAATGCTTCTTCGATTGGAGCTTATGGTTATGAAAACAGACTCGGTATTTTACATGAAATCCCATATCCTCATTCTTTAGGTTTTTTATGGGAAAAACTGTCCCAATTTCTCGGTTTTTCGGAATATGATGCTTGCAAAGTTATGGGATTAGCAGCTTATGGACAAAGCAAAACCAGACAAGCAGCATTTTCTCAGTTTGCACACATTACAGATAAGCACTTTACTCTAGACAAAGAACTGCTTCGCTTTCGGGTTGGCGAATTTGAATTTTTAGAAGCGCTACTAGGTAAAAGTAGAAAGAAAAATGAATCTATAGAACAACATCATAAAGATATTGCAGCTGCTTTACAAGTATTTACCGATTGCGCCGTCTTGCACTTAGTTGAAGAGCTTTACCGCCTCTGTCCATCAGAGAATTTGTGCTATGCGGGAGGAGTCGCTCTCAACTGCGTTACTAACTGGTTAATTAAAGAAAAAGGCCCATTCAAAAACATCTTTATTCCAACAGCTCCCCACGATGCTGGAACCGCCGTTGGTGCAGCTTTGTATGCTTATCATACGCGGTGTAATCAGCCAAAAATTCAGATTCCGCAACTCACACCACATACAGGGCCGGAATTTACAACTGAAGAAATCCTTTTAGCAATTGAAGAATCTGGTCTGACTTTCAGACGCTCAATAGATAGTGCCATCGAAGCAGCTGATATGGTTGCAGATGGTAAAGTCGTCGGTTGGTTTCAAGGTCGGATGGAATTTGGGCCTCGCGCTCTCGGTAATCGTTCTTTGTTAGCCGATCCGCGCTATGCGACTACACGAGAATTGCTCAACCAAAAGGTAAAGCACCGAGAAGATTTCCGGCCTTTTGGCCCTAGCATTTTAGCTGAAAAAGCCGAACAGTGGTTTGAAATTGGTCGTCACAGTGAAAGCTTAAAATATATGCTCTTTACTTGTCCGGTACGACCAGAAAAAAGAGAAAAAATTCCGGCTGTCATTCATATTGATGGCACAGCAAGAGTCCAACTAGTAGACAGACAACTCAACCCCAGTTACTACCGATTGATTGAAAGATTTGAACAGCGCACAGGAGTTCCAGTAATTCTCAACACATCGTTTAATGACAGTGAACCGATAGTTTGCTCTCCTAAAGATGCCATCTCAACCTTTAAGCGCACAGCTATTGATGCTTTAGTTATGCAAGATTTTGTAATCGAACGGAAAAATTAAAAACTATGACAACTACCGAATTAATCAGTTCAAAGCTTCGTAATCAGAGGATTAGCACTATTTCTTCAAAGCTGACAGGAGAATATACAGTAGTTACTGATTTAGTTAGTTACTCTCAACCAGACCAAGTATTTCCTATACATCCTGAGCAGCAATTCTTTCTCGACGAACTTATAAAAGAAAAGATTACTAATGCACGGGTGCTAGAAATTGGACTGGGATCGGGTGTGTTATCTATTGGCGCACTCAAAGGCGGAGCAATTCACGTCACGGCACTGGAAATCAATCCCCGCGCCAAGAACTATGCAGGTTTCAATATCCTTGCCAATGGATTAGAGGGCAAAATCGAAATTCGGGATGGTAATGTCAACGATCTTTGGAAACCAGTACGGGGCGATCGCTTTGACTATATCATCTCCAATCCGCCTTTTGAACCGACACCACAGGGAATGACCCACTATCTGCACTCAGCAGCTGGGATTTGGGGACTTGATTTTGTAGAAGGAATGTTCAAAGAACTCGACAACCATCTGACAGCAGCAGGATATGCACAAATTGTTACCTTTGCTCCGGGTAATGCTCAAGAACCATTCATGCTAGCAAATATGGCTCAGAAGTATTTAAAAGGCGAGACAGAAATCAAGGTGAATCCGATTTCAATTAAGTTTGCTTACTTTGTTGATAGATATGTTGAAAACGGACAGGCGACTAGAGAACAAGTAGAAGAAATGAAAAAATTAGCACAAGAGAATGATGTTTCTCACTTGTATCTGTGCGTGCTTCATTACAACAGTCAGGGTAAGCGATCGCTCGCTATGACAGAGATGACTTTAGCGTATGAATCTTGGCTAAATCCTTTGTAAAAATCACATCGTTAGGATAGTAACTACGGAGTATAAATTAGCAATGACGAACAATTCTGCTTCCCAAAAACAACCACAAATCTTTCCCCTTTCGCACGGTCAACAAGCGATGTGGTTTCTCTACCAAATCGCACCACAAAGCCTTGCTTACAATATTTTTATTACAGTGCGGCTATGCGGGGAATTAGACTTGGGCGCATGGCATCGAGCATGGCAAAAAATTGTCGAACGCCATTCTATCCTACGAACTACCTATACCGAGCGCGACGGTCAACCTTTTCAAGTAGTTCACCCATACCAAGAAGTTGATATTCAGGTGATAGATGCTTCTTTGGGGAGCGAAGACTACTTGAGGAAGCAAATTCTGGCAGAAACAGACAGACCCTTCAACTTAGAAAGCGATCGCGTGCTGCGAGTACGTCTATTTACGCGATCGCCACAAGAACATATCCAATTGCTATCTATGCACCACATTGCTGGGGATATGTGGTCTTTTGATATTCTGCTTAACGAACTTCAGATTTTTTATGCTGCTGCACAAAATTCCGTCAGCGATCGCATTCTGCCGCTTCCTCGTCTGTCATACACAGATTATATCTATTGGCAGAGCGAGATTTTAGCAAGTTCTAGGGGCGAAAAATTCTCGACTTATTGGCACAAACAATTAGCTGGTGAGTTACCGCTTTTAGATTTACCTTTGGATAAACCGCGATCGAGAGTGCAGACTTATCGTGGAGCTTACCATCTCATCGAGCTAGATCGAGAACTGCACCAAAAACTTAGGCTGTTGGGAGAATCCAAAGGAGCAAACCTTTATACAACTCTCCTCGCTGCTTTTTTCGTACTGCTTTATCGTTACACGGGTCAAGAAGACATTCTAGTAGGCAGTCCGATGGCAGGTCGGTCAGCGAGAAAAGAGTTTAAAGAAATTGTCGGCTACTTCACAGATCCCGTTATTTTACGAGCTTTTATTGCGGGGAACCAAACCTTCCTTGAATTTCTAGCTCAAGTGCATCGTACTGTCTTCGGGGCACTTAGACATCAAGATTATCCCTTTCCCTTATTAGTCAAACAACTAGTATCCGAGAGAGATCCCAGCCGTCCGCCTCTATTTCAAGTTGCATTTACTTGGCAAAAACATCGCTGGTATGAACAAACTCAAAACTTATCACAGGAATCAGAAAAAACGCTGCTTTTGATGGAGCCTTACCTGATAGCAGGACATCAACGAGGAGCCGCATTTGATATAGATTTGGCAGTCGTTGAAGCTGGTAATTCCCTTCAGCTTTGCTGGCAATATAATACTGATTTATTTGATGCTGCCGCGATCGCTAGAATGGCAGAAAATTATCAAATTTTGTTAGAAGGTATTCTATTTAATCCAGAGCAACAGGTTTCAGAATTGCCATTGTTAACGCCAAAAGAACGACATCAGTTGCTCTTTGAGTGGAACAATACAGAATTTAAGCATCCCCAAGATAAATGTATCCATCAATTGTTTGAAGAACAGGTGCGACGAACTCCCGATGCCATAGCAGTGGAGTTTGGCAGTGAACAATTAACATACAAAGAGTTAAATCAGCGTGCCAATAAATTAGCTCACTACTTGCAAACTCTTGGGGTGGAGCCAGAGGTGTTGGTAGGGATTTATGTAGAGCGATCGCTTTTCATGCTCATAAGTATTCTTAGTATCCTAAAAGCTGGCGGTGCTTACGTACCTTTAGATCCAGCTTATCCTGCTGAAAGATTGACCTATATACTAAATGATTCTCAGGTATCGGTACTGTTAACTCAACAGAAATTGACGGCGCAGATATTCGAGCAAAATTTACAGGTGCTTTGTTTAGATACAGACTGGGAGACAATCTCACAGTTCAATCAAGAGAATCTAGTTAGTAATGTTCAGTCAGAAAACTTAGCTTATATAATTTATACTTCGGGTTCTACAGGCAATCCTAAAGGTGTTTTAATTAATCATCACAATGTAGTTCGTTTATTTGCCGCAACTCAGACTTGGTTTAACTTTAGCGAATGTGATGTCTGGACATTATTTCACTCGTATGCTTTTGATTTCTCAGTTTGGGAAATCTGGGGTGCTTTAATCTACGGTGGCAAACTGGTAATAGTACCTTACTTAGTCAGTCGGGAGCCAGAAGCTTTTTATGAGTTATTGTGTCAGAAGCAAGTCACAATCCTCAATCAAACACCTTCCGCCTTCCGCCAACTGATTAAAGCAGAAGAATCTACGAAAGTTGCTGGAAATTTACAGTTGCGTCTAGTGATTTTTGGCGGAGAAAGCCTGGAATTAGAAAGTTTGAAGCCTTGGTTTGAGCGTCATGGTGACACCTCGCCGCAGCTAGTTAATATGTACGGAATTACAGAAACCACCGTACACGTTACCTATCGTCCCCTGAAAATTACCGATCTTGATACTAATGCCAGCGTTATCGGTCGTCCCATTCCAGATTTACAAGTATACGTACTAGATCAATATCAGAAACTAGCACCGATTGGTGTCAAGGGCGAGATGTACATTAGTGGTGCTTCTTTAGCTCGTGGTTATCTCAATCGTCCTGAACTTACTAAGGAACGGTTTATATATAACCCCTTTGAGGAGACAGGAGAAAGTGAATTTTTATATAAAACAGGAGATTTAGCGCGTTATTTACCCAATGGCGAACTGGAGTATTTAGGACGCATCGATAACCAAGTTAAGATTCGTGGTTTCCGTATTGAATTAGGAGAGATTGAGAATGCGATCGCTTCTTATCCAGATATGCAAGAAAGTGTGGTATTAGTACGAGACGATGAACCAGGCGACAAGCGTTTAGTGGCTTATGTAGTGTCGAATCGAAAGCAATCTCTCAAAGCTGGAGAACTGCGTCGCTTCCTCAAACAAAAGTTGCCAGAATACATGATACCTGCTGCTTTCGTGCAGTTAGAAGCTCTGCCACTCACAGCAAATGGCAAGGTAGACCGTCGCGTATTGCCGAAACCTGATACAGCTAGACCAGAATTAGAAGCAGTTTATCAAGCACCCAATACTCCTGAAGAAAAGCTTTTAGTAGACATTTGGACGCAAATTCTCGGCTGGGAGCAAGTAGGCATTCATGATAACTTCTTTGCTTTAGGCGGAGATTCGATCCGCAGTATTCAAGTCCAATCTCTAGCCCAAAAACATGGCTTGAGTTTTTCTGTAGCGCAGGTATTTCAATACCAGACGATTCACGAGCTAGTCCAAGAGTTGAAGTTTGTTGAACATACTACAAGGTTAGAATTTAGTCAACCATTTAGTCTGATTTCGCCAGCCGACAAACAGCAGTTACCCGAAGGTGTAGAAGATGCTTATCCCGTAACAAGGCTGCAAATGGGAATGTTGTTTCATAGCGAGTACAGGCGAGAAAGTGCAGTCTATCACGACATTTTCAGTTTTTACCTCCAAGCCGCCTTGGATGTTCAGGCTTTGCAGTTTGCTGTGCAAGATTTAGTCAATCATCACGCTGTACTGCGGACTTCATTTGAGCTAAGTAGTTTTAGTCTGCCGTTGCAGCTAGTGCATCAAAAAGTTGAGATTCCCTTACAGGTGGAAGATTGGTGTCATTTACAGAACTCAGAGCAGGAAGAGGCTTTAGCGGCTTGGTTTGAATCGGAAAAGAAATCGCACTTTGAATGGATTCATGCTCCCCTAGTGCGCTTTTTTGTGCATCGCCGCACACAGGAAACCTTTAATCTGACCGTGAGTTTCCACCATGCCATTCTCGATGGCTGGAGTGTCGCTTCTTTAGTGACTGAGTTGTTTAAACGCTATTTGGCGATTTTGGACGAGCAAGTTGATTTTAGCTTGCCACTGTTAAGTAGTGTATTCCGAGATTTTGTAGTCTTAGAGCAACAAGCGATCGCTTCGGCAAATTCTCAGCAATACTGGAGTGAAAAGTTAAAGGATAGCAGCATAACTAAACTACCTCGCTGGTTTGTTTCCCCAACTCAGGCGGTAGGACAACAATTTTGCTTCCAAGAAGTGCCACTATCTTCTGAAATTTCTGGAGGCTTGAAACAGCTTGCCAAGTCTGTAGGAGTCCCACTAAAAAGTGTGCTGCTGGCTGCCCATTTACGAGTATTAAATCTTCTGAGCGCAAACGCAGATGTTCTCACAGGTTTAGTAACTAACGGACGACCAGAACAAACTGATGGGGAGCGAATTCTAGGATTATTCCTCAATACCTTGCCATTTCGCCAAGAATTGTCTGGGGGAACTTGGATAGATTTAGTCAAAGCAGTGTTCGCAACCGAACAAGAATTGCTGCCGCACCGCAGATATCCATTAGTCGAAATCCAGAAAAGCTTAGGTGGTCAGGCTTTATTTGAGACAACTTTTAACTTCACGCATTTTCATGTGTACGAACAGTTGCAAGAACTCAAAAGCTTGCAGCTATTAGGTAAAAAGTTTTTTGAAGAAACAAACTTTACTTTTAATGCTGGCTTCAACCTCAATCCAGATTCATCTCAAATTGAACTCAGTTTGGGCTACGATGCTTGTGAGTTATGCCCAGGGCAAATCAACAAAATTAGCGATTATTACGCTAATACCTTGGCTGCAATGGCAAACGAGCCAACAGGACGTTACGAATTACACCATCTGCTGTCTGTAGAGGAACAAAATCAGCTGTTAGTGCAGTGGAACAACACTCAAACGGATTTTCCCAAAGAGTTTTGTATTCACCAGCTATTTGAGGCACAAGTAGAGCAAACACCAGATGCGATCGCAGTAGTCTTTGAAAATGAGCATCTCACTTACGCTCAACTGAACGCCAAAGCCAACAAATTAGCACATCACTTACAAACCCTGGGTGTGAAACCAGAGGTGATGGTAGGAATTTGTGTAGAGCGATCGCTTTTCATGCTCATCGGTATTCTTGGGATCTTGAAAGCTGGTGGTGCTTACGTACCCTTAGATCCAGCTTATCCGAGTGAGCGATTGGCTTATATATTGAGTGATTCTCAGGTGCAGGTATTGCTGACTCAAGAGAATTTACTAGCAGCATTACCAAATCACACAGCAGAGCTTCTCTGTTTAGATACCGACTGGGTAACAATTAGTACTCAAGGAGCAGAGAATCCCCACATTCAAGTGCAAGCTAGTAACTTAGCTTATGTGATTTATACTTCTGGGTCTACCGGACAACCGAAAGGAGTAATGATTGAACATCGCTCTTTAGTGAATTTCACGCAAGCGTTCACAGATAAGTCTAAAATCAACAAACGCAATGCCTACGGTGGGCAAAGTCTACGCTTTTTACAATTTTTATCTATTAGTTTTGATGGCGCAGCAGCAGAAATCTATCCCTGTCTTCTCTGTGGTGGAACATTGGTGATTGCCACTTCTGAGGTATTTACTTCTGTTAGCAAGTTTTTACAAAAGTCCGAAGAATGGCAGATAAGCGTCTGGATTTTACCGACAGCATACTGGCATCAGTTGACCTCGGAATTAGCCTGGACGCAAAAGCTGATTCCCCCATCAATTCGACTAATAACTATTGGCGGCGAAGCAGCACAAGAGCAGACATTAAGGCTATGGCAGAAATCTGTAGATGAGAAAATACGCAGCCATCAATTAGGCGAACCACCATTGTTAATTAACTGCTACGGGCCTAGTGAAACCACAGTAGTTGCCACGACGTTGAAATTATCAGATTTTCTGAATGTCAGCGATCCCCAAACACTTTTGCCGATTGGAGAACCGATTGCCAATATCAAAACCTATATTCTAGATCGATATCAACAGCCAGTGCCTATCGGCGTACTCGGCGAATTGTATATCGGTGGCGAATGTTTAGCCAGAGGTTATCTCAACCGTCCAGATTTAACAGCAGAAAAATTCATCGATTGGACTTTCCAAAAATCGCAGCGCCTCTATAAAACTGGTGATTTAGCGCGTTATTTACCCGATGGTAAGATTGAGTTTCGCGGTCGAATCGATCGCCAAGTCAAAATTCGCGGTTTCCGTATTGAACTAGGGGAAGTTGAGGCTGCGATCGCCTCTTTTGCCGGAGTGCGAGAAAATGTAGTTATAGCCCGCGAAGACCAACCAAGTAACAAAAGCTTAGTTGCTTATGTAGTTGCAAATCAACAGCCATTACCCAGCAGTGAACTACGCCGTTACTTGCAACAAAAGTTACCTGAGTATATGCTGCCCTCTGCCTTTGTGGTGCTTGATGCTCTACCTTTAACACCAAATGGTAAAGTAGACTTGCGCGCCCTACCAGAACCAGAATTCCACCCAGAACTACAACAGAATTTTGTAGCGCCTCGAACTCCCATTGAGGAAATGCTAGCTAGCATTTGGGCAGAGGTACTAGTAATTCCCCAAGTAGGTATTTATGATAACTTCTTTGAGCTAGGTGGACATTCCTTACTAGCCACTCAAGCGATTTCCCGGTTACAAACTACTTTGGACATAGAATTTCCATTACGCAGCTTGTTTGAAGCTCCTACCATTGCCGAGTTAGGCGATCGCATTCAGATCGCAATTAGCAATGGGCAATCTGTGCAAACTCCACCTTTATTACCTATTCCTCGTTCTGCCCAAATCCCATTATCCTTTGCTCAGAGGCGGATCTGGTTTCTGAAGCAATTAGAATCAGACAGCGCATCCTACAATAGCCCGGTCGCTTTGCGTTTTAGTGGCAAACTCAACATAACTGCCCTAGAATCCAGCCTCAATGCAATCATTAGTCGTCACGAAGCCCTACGCACAAACTTTGTCACCGTAGATGGACAACCCGTTCAAGTCATTGCTGCAACTCTGAATCTAAAACTGCCCCTCGTCGATTTGCAGCATTTGCCTATTCAGGAACGAGAAGTAGAAACGCAACGATTAGCGAAAACAGAAGCCTTGCAGCCTTTTGACTTAGAGCGAGAGTCTTTAGTACGAGTTAAATTGCTACAGCTAGATCAAGACGAATACGTATTATTACTAACACTACACCACATTGTTTTTGATGGTTGGTCGTTTGGCGTACTCTACGGAGAGTTAGCAAAACTTTACTTAGGATTTTGTACTAACGACATCCCAGTTCTACCTGAATTACTGATACAGTATGCCGACTTTGCCGTTTGGCAACGGCGTTGGTTAACTAGAGAAGCACTTCAAACTCAAATCGACTACTGGAAGCAACAACTCAAGGATGCTCCCACTTTACTCGAATTGCCCACAGACCGACCGCGCACAGCCATTCAAACTTTCCAAGGGGCGCACCAATATGTCACACTGCCACCTAATTTAAGTCAAGCACTTGCCAACCTCAGTCGGCGAGAGGGAGTCACTTTGTTCATGACTCTATATGCAGCGTTTGTCACCTTGCTTTATCGCTATACAGGCTCAGATGACATTCTAGTAGGTACGCCGATTGCTAACCGCAATCATCCAGAAATAGAACGGTTAATTGGCTTTTTTGTCAATACTTTAGTGCTACGTACCCAATTTCAGGGCAACCCCAGTTTTCAAGATGTTTTATCTGGGGTGCGAGAGATGGCACTGCAAGGCTATGCCCATCAAGACTTGCCCTTTGAGGAGTTAGTCGAGGTATTGCAACCAGCGCGTTCCTTAAGTCATTCACCACTGTTTCAAGTAATGTTTGTGTTCCAAAATACTCCCGTGCCTGTAATAAATTTGCCGGAGTTAATGGTTAGTTCCTTAACAGTGGAAACAGGAACCACAAACTTCGATTTGACCCTATCGATGGAAAATACTGCTTCAGGATTAATCGCTGAATGGGAATACAACAGTGATTTGTTTGATGATTCTACGATCGCGCGGATGGCGGGACAATTTCAAGTTTTACTCGAAGGAATTGTTAACTCACCTTCTAGCCGAATTTCTGATTTACCTTTACTTAGAGAGTCAGAACAGCAACAGTTATTGAAGGAGTGGAACTCTACCTTTGCAGAGTATCCCCAGCATAAATGTATTCACCAGCTATTTGAGGCACAAGTAGAGCAAACACCAGATGCGATCGCAGTAGTCTTTGAAAATGAGCATCTCACTTACGCTCAACTGAACGCCAAAGCCAACAAATTAGCACATCACTTACAAACCCTGGGTGTGAAACCAGAGGTGATGGTAGGAATTTGTGTAGAGCGATCGCTTTTCATGCTCATCGGTATTCTTGGGATCTTGAAAGCTGGTGGTGCTTACGTACCCTTAGATCCAGCTTATCCGAGTGAGCGATTGGCTTATATATTGAGTGATTCTCAGGTGCAGGTATTGCTGACTCAAGAGAATTTACTAGCAGCATTACCAAATCACACAGCAGAGCTTCTCTGTTTAGATACCGACTGGGTAACAATTAGTACTCAAGGAGCAGAGAATCCCCACATTCAAGTGCAAGCTAGTAACTTAGCTTATGTAATTTATACTTCTGGGTCTACCGGACAACCGAAAGGAGTAATGATTGAACATCGCTCTTTAGTGAATTTCACCCATGCTGCAAGATATGATTATGGAATTGGGAAGCGCGATTGTGTATTGCAATTTGCATCAATTAGTTTTGATGCCGCAGCAGCAGAAATTTATCCCTGTCTTACCTGTGGTGGAAAGTTAGTTTTAAGCACCTCAGAAATTTACACTTCCATCGCTAAATTTCTGCAAAAGTCCCAAGACTGGCAGATCAGCGTCTGGATTCTACCAACAGCATACTGGCATCAGTTGACCTCGGAATTATCCTTCACCCAAGAGCTGATTCCCCCATCAATTCGACTGGTATTTATTGGTGGCGAAGCAGCACAAGAGCAGACATTAAGGCTATGGCAGAAATCTGTGGATGAGAGAATACGTAGCCAAAGGCGCGAAGAACCGCCATTATTATTTAACGTCTACGGCCCTAGTGAAACAACGGTAGATGCTACGGCGTTTAAATTCTTACAATTGCAGCCAAGCGATCGCCACTTTATATTACCGATTGGTCGCCCCATTAGTAATGTTAAAACCTATATTCTAGATCGATATCAACAGCCAGTGCCTATAGGCGTACTCGGCGAATTGTATATCGGTGGCGAATGTTTAGCCAGAGGTTATCTCAACCGTCCAGATTTAACAGCAGAAAAATTCATTAATTGGACTTTCCAAAAATCGCAACGCCTCTACAAAACTGGTGATTTAGCGCGTTATTTACCCGATGGTAAGATTGAGTTTCGCGGTCGAATCGATCGCCAAGTCAAAATTCGCGGTTTCCGGATTGAACTAGGCGAAATCGAAACCGTACTCACCACGCACCCGCAAGTAGAAGATGCAGTAGTTATCGACTCTGAAGATGTTCCGGGTTCTAAACGCTTAATCGCTTATGTAGTTGCTTACGAACAATCTTCATTCAAAAATCAATTGCGGGACTACTTAAAACAAAAGCTACCAGATTACATGATTCCATCAGCTTTTGTAATTTTAGAAAAATTACCACTTACCCCTAATGGTAAGGTTGACCGCCAAGCCTTACTAGCATATCAAGTTAATAATGATGCTGATAGCTTTGTTTTGCCACGTACTTATACTGAAAAAGTTTTAGCAAAAATTTGGCAGGATGTCTTAAACCTAGAACAAGTAAGCGTCTTGCAAAACTTCTTTGAATTGGGTGGCGATTCGATTATTAGCATTCAAATTATTGCCCGCGCTCATCAAGCAGGTTTACAAATCACGACAAAACAACTGTTTCAGCATCAAACCATTGCCGAATTAGCGATCGCCACTGTAAATACAACAACATCTATAGTTGCCGAACAAGGTTTAGTTACCGATATTGTCCCCCTCACACCGGTTCAGCATGGATTTTTTGAAGAGAATTGGACTGAGCCGCACCACTTCAACCAATCGATGCTGCTTGTAGTGACACCAGACTTAAAGCCAGAGTTATTAGAGCAGGGGTTGCAAGAATTGCTCGTACATCATGATGCGCTGCGAATGCGGTTTGTGCGAGATGAATTAGGATGGCAGCAGCAAAATAGTGACGACTGCCAACAAGTCCCCTTCCAAGTTATCGATTTATCATCTCTGGCGGAAGAAGAACATAAAGCAGCAATTGAGCAACAAGCAAATCAACTGCAAACTACATTGAACCTGGCACAAAGGCCTTTGCTGCGTGCAGTACTGTTTAAACTAGGCAACGATCGCCCCGGTCGGTTATTGTTAATTGTTCATCACCTAGTAGTAGATGGAGTTTCGTGGCGAATTTTGTTAGAAGACCTAGCCACAGCTTACCAACAATTGCAGCAGACACAAACTATTCAACTGCCGCCTAAAACCACTTCCTTTCAAGATTGGGCAATTCGACTACAAGATTACGGGCGATCGCACTCCTGCCAGCAGGAGTTAGACTACTGGTTAGCTCAGTGCGATCGCGACATTAGACCAATACCTGTAGACTATCCGACTGGGTTGGCAGCTAACACAGTAGATAGCACTGAGGAAACCACAGTTTTCCTGAGTGCGGCAGAAACCACTGCTTTATTAGAAAAAGTGCCATTGGTTTACAATACTCAAATTAATGATGTATTGCTGACTGCATTAGTCCAGACATTTGCTCAGTGGACGGGTAATTGCGCTTTGTTGGTTGAATTAGAAGGTCACGGACGGGAAAAACTATTTGAAGATATATATCTATCGCGCACTGTTGGCTGGTTTACCTCCATTTACCCCGTCCGCTTGGAATTCAGTGCAGCCTTCGATTTGGGAGTCGCCCTGAAGTCGATTAAGGAGCAATTGCGGCGAATTCCTAATCGGGGTATTGGCTATGGCATCCTACGGTATCTCAGTCAAAATGCTGAGATCCGAAAAAAACTGCAAGAGATCGCTAGATCGCAGATATGTTTTAACTACCTGGGACAACTGGATCAAGTGCTATCGTCAAATATTTGGCAAAAATTTGCCCAAGAAAATCCAGGACAGGGTTTGAGTCCTTTGGCAAAGCGTAGCTATTTACTAGATGTAGTCGGCTCAGTAGTTGCAGGCAAATTGCAAATGACTTGGTTTTATAACCGCAACGTCCATCGACGCGCAACTATCGAAGGTCTGGCAAATGAGTATAACTCGGTATTGCGATCGCTAATCGCTCACTGTCAGTCTTCTGAAGGAGGTGGATATACGCCTACAGATTTTCCTCTTGTTGATTTGAGCCAAGAGGATCTTGACGATTTGCTGTCTAAAATTGATTTAAGTTAAACCACTACAGTTTCTCCAAAATAAAACAATGTCAACTGCCCACCAACCAAACAAAAGCAAAAATATTGAAGCCATTTATCCCCTTTCACCAATGCAAGAGGGTATGCTCTTTCATACCCTTTATGAACCTGAATCTGGGGTTTACTTTGAGCAGTTAAGCTTTACTCTGCACGGTAATTTAGATGTTTCTGTTTTTGAACAGGCTTGGGCGAAAGTTGTAGAACGCCACCCGGTTTTGCGTACTCTTTTTGTTTGGGAGAACCGCACTCAGCCACTCCAAGTGGTACTCAAGCAAGTCAATTTGCCTTGGACTTACTTAGACTGGTGTTCCCTATCTCCCCTTGAGCAGGAACAACAGCTAGAAGTCTTTTTAGAATCAGATAGAAATAAAGGTTTTACCCTGGATAAAGCACCGCTAATTCGCTGTACTCTGATTAAGCTAGCCGAAGGGACTTACAAATTTATTGATAGTTCTCATCATATACTGACGGATGGTTGGTGTTTACCCATCATTTACAAAGATGTTTTTGCCTTTTACGAAGCTCTGAAAATAGGGAAAGATTTATATTTACCACCAACCCGTCCTTATAGTGATTATATTGCTTGGTTGCAGCAGCAAGATAAAAATCAAGCGATCGCATATTGGCAAAAAGACCTCTCTGGCTTTCTTGCTCCCACTCCCCTGCTAAAAGACCAAATTCTGCCGTCCAATTCTCAACAAAAAAAGACTTACCAAGAAGTTCCTCTACACCTGTCAGCAAGAACTACCGCCACCCTCAAGGCTTTGGCACAGAAACATCACTTAACTGTTTCCAATTTTGTCACCGGAGCGTGGGCGTTACTGTTAAGTCGATATAGCGGTGAAAAAGATATCATGTTTGGTGCTACTGTGTCTGGTCGTCCTCCCACATTATCGGGGGTGGAATCTATGGTAGGACTGTTTATTAATACCTTACCAGTACGAGTACAATTAGACAGTGAAAGCGAACTGTTGCCTTGGCTTTTGCAGCTGCAAGAGCAACAGGTTGATCGGGAACAGTATTCATACATTTCGCTTTCCCAGATGCAACGATTAAGTGAAGTACCGCCGGGAACTTCCTTATTTGAAAGTATTGTAGTGTTTGAGAACTATCCGCTAGGCGATCGTAGTATATATTCGCCTCCTGCGCCTCCTGATGGCTTACAAATTACTCAGATGCAAGGGATTGCACGGACAAATTATCCTTTGATATTACAAGTAATGGTGGGTGAGGAGTTGTCGGCGCGAATAATTTGCGATTGCTTCGATGCAGATATGATTGTCAGGATGGGAGGTCATTTACTAACTTTGTTGGAAAAAATGGTTGTTAATCCCAGAGTGCGGCTTTGCGAATTGCCTCTGCTAACAGAAGCTCAACGCCAGCAATTGCTAGTGGAATGGAACGATACTACTAGAGAATATCCACAGGATAAGTGCATCCATCAACTGTTTGAAGCTGTTGTCGAGCAATATCCCGATACCGTAGCGGTAGTGTTTGAAGAACAACAACTTACCTATCGAGAATTAAATGCTTTGGCAAACAAGTTAGCACATTACCTGCAAACATTGGGTGTGAAACCAGAGGTAATGGTGGGAATTTGTGTGGAGCGTTCTTTAGAGATGGTTGTAGGATTGCTCGGCATCCTCAAAGCTGGTGGAGCGTATCTACCACTCGATCCAACATATCCTCTAGATCGCTTACAGTACATGATAGAAGACTCTGCTGTGTCGGTGCTACTAACCCAAGAGCCGTTAGTACAGTCTCTTCCTTTGCACCAAGCCCATGTAGTTTGCCTAGACGCAATCTTAGAAACAATTGCCGATCGCAACGAAGCTAATCCCGTCAGTGGGGTAACTACAGACAATTTGGCATATATAATTTATACCTCTGGGTCAACCGGCAAACCCAAAGGAGTAATGAATACCCATAGAGGAATTTGTAATCGGCTGCTCTGGATGCAAGATGCTTACCAATTAACACCAGTAGATCGAGTTTTGCAGAAAACTCCCTTCAGCTTTGACGTGTCTGTGTGGGAGTTTTTCTGGCCTTTGTTGACAGGTGCGAGCTTGGTAATTGCTCAACCAGATGGCCATAGAGATAGTGATTATTTGGTGAAAGCGATCGCCCAGCAGCAAATTACCACGCTGCATTTCGTTCCCTCCATGCTGCAAATTTTTCTAGAAGCACCAGGTCTAGAAAGTTGCACTTGCTTGCAACGGGTCATTTGTAGTGGTGAAGCACTGCCAAAAGAACTCCAGGAACGCTTTTTTGAGCGTTTGCAGTGCGAATTGCATAATCTCTACGGCCCCACAGAAGCAGCAATCGATGTCACGTTCTGGCAATGTAAACCAGACACTAATCTCAAAACTGTACCAATTGGTCGCCCAATTGCCAACACACAAATTTACATTCTAGACCGCAATCTGCAACCGGTTCCTGTAGGAGTTGTTGGCGAATTACACATTGGTGGTGTCGGTCTTGCCAGAGGCTATCTCAACCGCCCAGATTTGACTGCTCAGAAGTTTATTCCCAACCCATATAGCAAGCAACTGGATGCACGCTTATACAAAACAGGGGACTTAGCTTCTTATCTGTCGGACGGTAGTATTGAATATCGCGGACGCATCGACTACCAAGTAAAGATTCGTGGCTTCCGCATTGAGTTGGGAGAGATAGAGGCGGTACTGAGTCAACACCCAGAGGTAAGGGAAACGGTAGTGGTTGTCCGTGAAGACCAACCAAGTGAGAAACTTTTGGTAGCCTACATTGTCCCAAATTGTGAAAAACTCACGATTTATCAACTGCGGGACTTCCTTAAGGAAAAGCTACCTAATTATATGATACCTGCAATCTTTGTTTTGTTAAATACTCTGCCGATTACTTCCAATGGCAAGGTAAACCGCAAAGCATTGCCCGCCCCAGATAGATATTCTCTCTTAGAAGAAGATTTTGTTGCCCCCCGCACCCCAATTGAAGAGGTTTTGGCGGCTATCTGGACTCAAGTCTTAGATATGGAACGTGTAGGTATTTACGACAACTTTTTTGCCATTGGAGGCGATTCTATTCGCGCTATTCAAATTGTCTATGAAGCTAATAAGTATAATTTGCCGATTAAGGGAAAGAATGTATTTGAAAATCAAACTATTTACAGCCTTGCTCAATACATCAATAGTTGCCAGCAAGAGGGAAATAACGCTGCTATCCCTTTACAATTATTAGAATTTACTGAAGATATATCTGACTTACTCCCTAGTGATACTGAGTCTGCATATCCTCTTGCCAAAATTCAAGAGTTTATCTTGCATCATTATTCGAGCGATCGCCAAAAAATGGGAGTATATCATTTTCAGCAATCATACGATATATATGATGATAATCTTTCTTTAGATGCTTTTAAAAAAGCATTAGAGATTTTAGTAAAAAAACATCCAGTTTTAAGAACTATATTTATCACTCAAAACGGAAAACCAGTGTTCCAGGTAGTGAAAGCTAATTTAATATTTTCAATTAATGAACAAGAGATTAGCAATATTGAATTAGATGAGCAGGAAAGTTATATTGATGAAATAGTGAAGCATGATAGGCAAAATTTGTTCAATATTCAAAATCACAATGAACCACTTTTTAGATTTGTAATCTTTCGGAAAGCAAAAAACATATTTGAATTTTTCATGTCAATTCATCATGCAATTATAGATGGCTGGAGCAATGTTGAATTCTTCAAAGAGTTATTTGACTTATATTCTGAAATTAAGAAAGGAGAAGAAATAAAAATAGCCCCTGCTGCTAATGTGTATCAGGAATTTGTAGCTTTAGAGAAAGAAATTATTAACTCACTAGACGCATCAAATTTTTGGAAGCTACATTTAAATAACTGTATATATAAACCATTACAGCCCTTAAGCACTTCTTTAGAACAAGTAGAATATGTTGTTGAAGAATATAAGTTCGATTCAAACATCATTGCTGACTCACGCGAATTCTGCCGAAAATTGAGAATTTCACCAAAAGCACTTTTCCTAAGCGTCTACCTTGACATCATTAGTACTGTAATCAAAGAAAATACGGTTTGTGTAGGAATTGTTTCAAATGGTAGGACAGAAAGATTATCTGACCCATTTAGGGCTTTAGGCTTGTTCTGGAATATTGTTCCACTCTGCCAACAAGTCATAGAAGATAAAGGCGTACAAATTAAAAATGTGCAGCAGTCTCTAATTGATATCGAATCATATATTAGATATCCACTTCTCCAAATTTTTTCAGACCAACAAAAAGCAGAGTTATTCTTCGCTACTTTTAATTTTGTACACTTCCATAATGCCAAAAATATTTTCGATCATCATGGATTGAAAGTGAGTAGCAAAAGGTCTCATGATAAATTCCATTTCCCGTTAAATTATGCTGTGTCAATAGAGCCATTAACAGGAAATATGATCATATATGTAGAATACGATCAAATGTATTTTACTTGCCAACAAATTCGCTCAATGCTTCAAAATTACGTTGAAATGTTCAAACATATGGTGTTGAGGTAACGGTAGGTTCGCCCATTCAAAAAACTAGAAGAAATTAGGACCAGCCCTTTCAAGGTCTTGTAATTTTCCCCAAATTATAGTTAGTTGAAAAAATAAAATTGGTAAACGGGGAATAGCTAGAATGATTATATGTCAAGTGTTTGAGCGTTTTGTAGAAGAAAGTCCGGTTACGGTCATGGTTCGCGGACTTCTCGAAACAATTTTATGTTCTCAGAAACTTGACGAGTTATTTGAGAAAAGTGCAAAAACTCAGTATACAAAGGAATTACTGTTCTCTACGGTAGTAAAGATGATGAATACAGTTACTTGTGGCATTAGACCTTCAATTCATGCTGCATATCAAGCTAAAACATCACAAATGAATGTTTCAGTTACTTCTGTCTGTAAGTGCTGAATTAGTAAGGGAGACAGGAACTTCAATGGAAGCGATTATTCGGCATTTAAACCCACATTCCGCAGGTTAGTTAAGAAAGAAGATAATATTTTCGACAAGGAGCGCCCAAAAACTGGAGAATCCATTGCCTCTCATGGGTTAAGTTGACGATTTGCTTGATTTGGGCGACGGTAACTAAATGAATTGACATAAAACATTGAAACACCCAACGCAAGGTAGGAGTAGAAGTTGGTTTACCCAACCAGGGCTATTTCATTCTAAAAAGTTGCTTAAGTGTGTATAACCCAAAAGAACAGAGCCGTTGAGCTTGTGCCATGTTTTCAAACATCTGGTCACGGTATAAATTGAGTGTAAAATTGCGAGCGATGGTAAAAATATGAGGCAGAGATTTAGTCCGAATTCTAGATGCATCCTCTTCCTGAGTAACGTCTCGAACATAGTGAACTTTATTCTCAACACCCCAATATCCACGGATGCGTTCGGCAAATTCTTTGGCTGTTAAACTGAGTGAAGAAATGTAGTAACGAGTCTCAGTAGTAACTTCAATCAGATGATGTGTAAATACCTGACGTTCTGATTTAACTTGAATTAAAGTGGCAAGTCCAGGCCAAGGACGAATACAATCAAGAGTCCTTAACGGGTGACAAGGTGGTTCAAGATGAGATGTGGCAATAATTTGAGAAAATAAAGTGGCCAAAAAAAGAGGGGGAAATTGCCCCCCAACAAAAAAAATAAATGTTGCCACCATCATATCAAACAATCTTCCGAAAGCACTTGAGTGAACAGCAGTATTTGACACTGGAGATATTGTTGCTATTAATACAAGCACATCGACAAGTTAAGCTCTCGACATTGGCCAGTTTATTTCCGCAAGCAATTACCTATGAAAGTCGCAAACGCAACCTACAAAGATTTTTAATCATCGGTAATCTCTGTGTGAAATTATTGTGGTTTCCCCTAGTGAAACATTGGATTAGACAACAGAGAACAGGACATAGATTAAATCGAGAACAGCGACGTTATATTCACAAACAAAAACATCAAAAATATGGTTATTGGATGATTGCGCTCGACAGAACTCAATGGAAGGGGCGGAATATATTTATGGTGACGTTGGTGTGGGGGACTCATGCCTTACCACTTTATTGGGAAACATTAAATCATGTGGGTAACAGTAATCTAAAAATACAAAAACGCCTTTTAAATACGGCGCTTTCACTGTTATTCAGCAACACAATGACCAGACCCCACGCCAGAGTGATTTTAGCTTTGCTCTCTACGGACAACTATGGATCTATGGCATGGAATTATGGTCTGATTTGGCTTTGAGATTGATGGCGCTCAAGCCTCACAAACGCCTCTATTTCCAGCGTGGCTTTCAGGCTCTATCTCTTATTCAACAAGCTGTGTAGCTACCTTGTCACCCGTTAAGACGGAGGACGGACTCGAATTCGGAAAAACAAGACGGGTAAACGTCGTCAGCATAGTCATCGTCATGGTTATCAAGGTGAATGGACTGAACCGAAGCTACTGACTATTTATGTAGTAGACCAACATGGTAAACGCATCAATACTACTGAGATTCCTGTAACCAACGATGGTACTTATGGTAAGTTTCAGCCTTTTTTGTCATTGTTAGAAATGCATCTGGTTCGTTTGGGAATTAATCTTGCATCTAAAGTGTTGCTAATCGCAGACGGTGCTGAGTGGATTTGGAAACACATTCCACCGTTACTGCAACGTCTGGGTTGTCCACCAGAATCCACGCATCAGTTACTTGACTTCTACCACGCTACAGAATATTTACAGTCGTTTGCCGATACTGCTTTTACTCAACCAAAAGAACGAACTGCTTGGTTTAAAACTGCACGCTCTACCCTCAAAAAAGGACAAGCACAGGAGTTGATTCAACAAATGCAGATTTTGAGTCAAAATGCTAGTCATGAGCAACGCTCAACCATGAACTCCCAAATTCGGTATCTCCAAAAATCCTCTGAACAAGGGCGATTGAGCTATTCTCAACTAGCGGCAATGAAGATGCCTATTGGCAGTGGTGCCATCGAGAGTTTAATTCGCCAAGTGGTCAATCTGCGGCTTAAAGGTAATGGCAAGTTCTGGTTATTAGAAAATGCTGAAGCAATATTGCACGCTCGATGTCAATGGGCTGCGGGAAGTTGGTCAAGTTTTTGTGATTCCATTTTGACTGCTAGACTTTATCCTGCTTGACCCAACTTTTTCGCGTTGCACCCAGTTCTACAGCACTCAACTAAACAACTGGCTCCGGCTGGATGTCAAGAAGCGGGAAGTTTTATCTTTTCCCTCGTACAACTTCTTCACTGTCCCGTTGTGTTGGTATCTCCATTGAAACTGCAACCAAAAGACATTAGTTGCCAAATTGCCAAAATTGCTTAGGGTGTTATCTCTCTGCCATATTCAGACTCCAGAACACTCAACAACTTCTCTTCCACCGCCGTAAGATAAGGACGGTTCAACTTCCCCAACGACTGCAACAGATTCTTGACTGTCTCCTCCAGAGAATCAGAAGATATTTGAGTAATGAGATCGCACAAAGATTGCATCTGTTCGCATTCCTGGGGTAAGTAATCATAAGATTTGAGATGCTGCACCCCAACAGTACATTCATCATCCCAGGTTCTCACGGTACAGCTAAACTCACCAACATGAGAGATGATATCCCAACAGCCACCTTTGTCTCTAAGTTAGGGGTTGTCCTTAGCTAAGATATGGCACACCTCACTAATTTTGCGGGTATTTATTGATCAGCGTTTACTCAACTTTTCACGCCACACCGTACCCAGTATGAGGACGCTTATAAGGTGGATGTAACCCTAACACAATTTCTTCTTTTGTCACTCCCATATCCACTAGTTTCTGGGCTAAATCAACATCCGTCATATTGTGCTGAATCCAGATTTTGCCATCTTTAATATCTATATGAATGAAACAGTTATAAATCCGCTTCATTTCTTCCCAACCTATATCTATTAACTGATAATGGTCATGTTCTGTATCAAAAATTAGCTGAGATTCAACATTAGTGCTTTTATCATCTAAGGTTGCTTCTTTTGTTAATAGATTTCGGATACATTGACGATAAAATTCTATTCTCTCCATTCAACAATTTCCTCCTTATTTGGCTCATAGATAATCAGCTTAAGTTGATAAATCTTTATCGCTTCTTGAACGAATATTTCTTGAAAGAAAGAGTTAAAAGTATCAAACGGCACTGCTAAATAAATTATTCTATCCGGCTCTTTCATTTGTAGAGCCAATCTGTAGTTCAAAAACTGACCCAAAGCTAGATGAAAGTCAAAAATTACTGAACTGCTGACAAAGCTTTTGACCTCGACTGCAATTTTCCGTCCCGCTTTCTGAGCAGCAAAGATTTTCTCTGCTGCTAAATCAATTTCTAGCTTCACTTTATTAATTTTAATTACAAGTGGGTCGGCTGTAATCACCCACTGTTCCTTAATCAACGCTTGTCTAACAGCAGCGTGAAATATATCTTTAGCTGCCATTTCTCCTCACACAAGTTTTACGGCTTTCAGCATCCTTATATTGTAGGTTGATGGAATGCCGCACCCATCTTAACAGAAAGCATACTAGTTCAGACAAAAGCGATCGCTCTTTGCGCGTGAAAGTATGCCAGCAGTAATCCTTGCCATGTTTAGTAATAGTTCCTCAGTTGTTACCTTTCTTCGTATTCAGACTCCAACAGTGCTAACAACTTCTCTTCCACAACAGTAAGATAGGGACGATTCAGCTTCCCCAACGACTCCAAAAACCTCTGCACCGATTCCTCCAGCCCACTGAACTACACGCGACTGATGCGATCGCAAATCACCCGCATCTGCTCGCACTCGGCATTCACTGCATCAGTTATTCTTCTAAAGTAGGCGTTATTTGCTGTGAGCCATGTATTACAGCTAACACATCTATTTGTTCAGTCTTGATGTAATAAATAATCCGATACGAACCTTCGATAACTTCACGAACTTGCTCTGTTTCAAATTCTGGTACAGTTCGACCTGAAAAAGGGAAATTAGCAATTTGTTCCGAACGCTTGGTAATTCTGTCAACTATTCTAGCTGCATACTGTGGAGAGTTTTGAGCAATGTAAGTATAGATTGCTGACGTAGTTTTTCACTCTCCCCCCTAAAACAAGAGTTTGCAGTGTAGGTAAAAGTAGGGGTGACAATCGTGTGGTAATGTAAAAAATGATTTTGCAACAAAGCCAAAGCAGTAATGAATCGACTGAGCAAAGAAGACCTCTCACAGATGAACCAGAACTACTTCCAATCTCTGGATAAAGAGAAATTGGTAGAAGTTGCAGGTAATCTTCATTCTTTAGCTGTCGAACAACTAGAAAAATTAGAGCAAAATTCAAGCAATAGTTCGTTACCCCCATCATCAGACCAATTTAAAAGCAAAGAGAAAGTACCGTCACTAGAATTAGAAGCAACGGGGAGTGAAACTTCCATTTCAGAATCAAAGCAAGAAGATAAGCGCGTTTCACAAGAAAGCGAAAAACCAAAAAACAAGGGATTTGGGAAGAAGTTGCCGGGAAAGCAGGCAGGAGCTAAAGGGATTTGGCGAACAAGCCCCTTAGTAGCAAGCCAGACAGTAGCTCATCATCCTGTAAGTTGTGCATCATGTAATAGTCGGCTAGAAATAGACCCGCAAGCAAAACCCTATATGGGTTATTACGTACTGGAACTAGAAAAATTAGATTCAGGAATAGATATAAAATGCACTCTCCATCATTATTATCAAGCAACTTGCTCTTGCTCCCACCACACTTTATCTAAACCCCTTACAGGTTATATCTCAGTAGTAGAAGGGAGAAGCAAAGATTTATGTTTGCAAGAGTATGGACTTGTTGGGCCCATGTTGGCAACATTTATTGCTTCTCTTGCGATCCGATATCGAATGTCTCGACCGAAAATTAGAGAATTGTTGGATGATTGGATTGGAGTATCGCTTTCGGTTGGAACAATTGACCGTTGTATTCGAGAAGTGGGAATAGCTTGTTCTCCAGTAGTTGAGGAACTTATTGTTGAATTGCAATCGGCAGAAATAATCCACCTTGATGAAACACCCTGGTATGAAAAAGGAAAATATCGGTGGTTATGGGTGGCCATTACAAGTACAATCGCGGTTTTCCACATCGGTAGTCGTCGCAAGCAAGAGCTATTACGACTAATAAGTGAGGCATTTGTGGGATGGTTAGTTACCGATGGCTATGGAGCTTACACTAATTACCCAAAACGCCAACATTGTTTAGCCCATCTAATCCGCAAAGCTATTGCTTTGAGCACATCGGTAGATAAAGAAGTGGCGGATTTGGGACAGTGGTTATTAGAAGAACTGAGGGAACTGATACATTCACTTGCTACTGGCGACGGGGATAAGGATGAATCAGACTCGAACCCCGCTCGCCTCTACCGAGTTTGCCGATTGGCTACAGGAATAGAGCATAACAAGTTAAAGGCTCTGGCAAAAGAGATTTTAGCTGATTGGGATGCAGTGGTTGCCTGTTTTTATAATCCGCAGTTACCACCGACTAATAATGAGGCAGAACGCGCTTTACGACATGCTGTAATTGCTCGACGTATTAGCTATGGCACTCGAACAACAGAGGGCAGTTTGGCTTACTGCTCTGTTTTAAGTGTTATTGAAACATGTCGTCTGAGAAAAGTTGACCCTTGGGCTTATATTGCAATGATTCTTACTCAGGCTCGTCGAGGTATAAAACATCCTCCTATTCCTGTTGCTTTTTAATTGCTTTTTAATGGGGGAGAGTGAAAAACTACCCACATAGTTATCAACAGGCTTGGGCATCTTTCCCACCTCTTGTTACTATTGATAGCTGTTTAACAAGCGTCTTTATCTGATTCTGGTGGCAGTCAATCTCTGCTTTGATTTGCGCTTGTAATTCTTCAGGGGATAGCAGGGTAAGTTCATCTTCCAAGTAATGGTATACTTCTTCACTGTGTTTATTAGGTGAAATGGTGTAACGCCATCCTTCGCCAAATTCTTCAGCAAGGTGAGTACCTTTTTGGTAATAAACTAAGCCGACGACAACACCTTTTGTTGTCAGTTGCCCAAAGGTAAACCGAGGATAATCCCAACCGGAGGCAATGCTAATTGTGGGTTGCATATTTGTGATTGGTGAAATATTTATTGAAGTTGAACTACGCTGCTAAGGGTTTGCTTACTCTGGACTTCCCAGCTAATTTCATAAACTCATCCAGCCCAATAACTGCATTCAACGGCTTGGCATACTGAATCATGTCCACTTCGTTAGACCAGTGGGTAATGTGCTGAAAAACCAAACCGATCATTGATTCAGCTTTGTAGACGCGATAAATTCTGGGGCAAGCTCCATTGCAGTAAACGAGTTTGTAGCCAGAGATTTGAATCACCTCTGCATTTGGATCTGTTGGAGGCAGGAGAATTTTCTCGCAGCATTCGCCCCAGTCATCTGCTTGAAGTAAGGGTACAGTTGTTGTAACGTGTGCCATGATTTTCTTATCGTTTTCGTTATGCAGGCGATCGCATATACAGCAGATCGTCTTTTTCTTTCAGGACTACCAGCAATTCTCATTTTGAAATAAATAGAGTATTAACGCCCATTTTGATTTTCAAAATGTAGTTCTTTTGTACTATATTTTTGAGAGAAGAGATCGAAAAAAATTTCTTGGCTCGATAAATTCAGTATAAATACTCAATTCATTTGAGGAGATGGCCTGAAAAGAAAGGGGAGAAAGCCAGGAAAATAGTTGTGTTTTGAGAATAGAAAACTGAATCAAAATAAAAATTTATAATTGTCGCAAGTTTTGGTAAACTCGGTGAGTTAAAAAATATTAACTAGTCAAATTATTCCAAGATGGCTCAAAAAGCGGCAACCTTAGAAATTTCTGAATTAATGCAATTTTTACGGCAAGAATTATATGATTTACCCGATGAAAGGAAGCCCGGAAATAATACAAAATATCAGGTAGAAGATGCAATGATGGCTGCATTTTCTATCTTTTTTACTCAGTCAGAATCCTTCTTAGACCATCAAAGATTAATGAAAAGTAATAAGGGAAAAGATAACGCAGGAAGTCTATTTTCAATTGAGAAAGTCCCCTGTGATAATCAAATAAGAAATTTGTTAGATCCAGTGCCGGCTGCAACCATCTTTATGGCTTTTCAAGAAGTCTATGAATGGTTAAATAAAAACGGAGTTTTGAAAAAGTTTCTCTACTTAGATGAAGAAATTTTAATCGCTTTAGATGGCACAGAATATTTTTCATCCAAAAAAATTAATTGCCCTCATTGTAATTGTCGTAATCATCGAAATGGAACTACAACTTATTTTCATGGCTGTGTCACACCAATTATAGTTTCTCCTAATCAAAAACAAGTAATTAATTTAGAGCCAGAATTCATTAAAAAACAAGATGGATATCAAAAACAAGACTGTGAAAATGCGGCTGTTAAAAGATGGTTGAACAAGAATAATCAAAATCAGTATGGTTATCCTGTAACTCTTCTAGGGGATGACTTGTATTCTCGCCAACCTATTTGTACCTTGCTGCTAAAACAAGGTTATAATTTTATTTTTGTTTGTCTGAAAACATCACACAAGACTTTATATGATTGGCTAGAATTCTTAGAAAGAAGTGGAGAAATTAAAACCATTGAAAAGAAACAATGGGATGGGCGAAAAAATCTAATTTATCGTTATCGTTATACTTCTAGAGTTCCCTTAAAAGATGAAGATTTAAGTCTCGAAGTTAATTGGTGCGAAGTGACAGTTATTAATGAAAAAACCGAGGAAATTATCTACCAAAATAACTGGATAACTAATCATAAAATCACTCTCAATAATGTTGAAGAAATTGTCAGAGCTGGACGCAGTAGATGGAAAGTAGAGAATGAGGGGAATAACGTTCTGAAAAATCACGGTTATAATTTAGAGCATAACTTTGGTCATGGTGAAAATCATTTGTGCGAATTATTATTGTCTTTAAACTTGCTAGCTTTTTTATTTCATACTGTTTTAGACCTAGTTAATTCTACTTATCAAAAAGTTCGGAAAATATTAGTAACTCGAACTACTTTCTTTAAAGATATTCGGACTTTATTAAAATATTCATGGTTTCCAGATTGGTCGCATTTATTTTCATTGATCATCACAGAACATGACCCATTAAAAAGAGTAGATTCTAGTTGATAAATGTCAATATATTAGAAGAAAAGAAGAAAACTATTTATTAAAAAACTAAAAAGTTGTTGAGAACTTCATCGGAATTTATCAGTTGAAATCGATTTTTCATGGATAAATTTCTGAAAAATTGTCTATCTCCAACATTGGATGATAATTTTTTGTCAAAAAATGATGCTTCGACACAAGTTCTCTATTTAAATAACGAATTTTCTTTGATTTTTTTTCAAAATGAGAATTGCTGGGAATGGTTGAACTTACTAAGTTAAATACAGCTAGCCCCTTCTTAGTTTCTTGGGGTACATCTTCTGGTGTCACTTGAGAAAACGCTACATTCTGATTAGTTAGCCACTTCGTTACAGACTCAACTTTGTGATTATCAACTGCCATGCCCATTAGTCCTAACACTTTGTCTTCTGGTGTAGTGAATAGGAATGTCGGGCGTTCTTTAATTTTTTGCAGTATTGGTTCTGCTTGCTGTATCATCTGCTGTTGTTGTGCGTTAACTGATTGAGTGCCAAAAGCCTGGCTTTCTTTCGTCCAGACTTGAGGATATTCAACAGTGGCAGGATCAACTTTTAGTACTGTTGTTGTGAAATTACTTTGGAGCGTGGCTTGCACGGGAGTTCGCGTACCAAGCTGTAGAACTCCCAACTCTTTTAAAGCTTCCTTGTCTTTTTTGAAGTGCAACAGTCCTAACGGCAAGCCATTGAGAAATACCGCATCTCGTCTTTTGGATGCTGGTACGTCTAAGGTGACTTTTCTATAAGTTTCATCGTCAAACGTCTGACCATTAAAATCATAAAAGCCAATCTTGTTAATCTTGAGTAGATTACCATTTGGCGAAGTAGCGATCGCAAATGCCCGGTTTTTACCGTCTAGAATAGTGGTGAGTTTCAGGTTGAGTGGATTACCGTCTTTGACGTAATTAAACGCTTCTAGCTGCTTTACCGAATCAGTGTCCAATTCTCCTAGCGTTTTGCCATCCAGTTTAATTTTTACCGCTTGGCTTGGGACGTTGACTGTACCAATCTCTAATGTTGCTGTTTGGGCATTAAAACTTTGACCCGCATGGGCAAACTTGCTAATTTCTCTGATGGTGAACTCTACAGGTTCTTTCCCCGCTACTTGAATTGTGGCATTAACAGTAGATGTTTCCTCTGCTATGATGTTGGCTTGTGCTTTTGTCCCAACTGGTAGCTGTCCCGTCCTCGGCTCTAGCATGGCGTATTCTTTGTATTCACCATCGTCACCTTGTACAAATACCAACCCAGAAGCATGACGCTCATGTCCTGGAGGGTGGTGGCTAGCTCTGATTTCTATAGAGTATTTTTCATCAGGGTTCCAGCTAGTATCCTTGAAATTATTCGCTTCATTATCAAGCGTTATCAAAGTCATCTCGGTAAATTGCAGATGCTCTAGTCGAGAGACAATTTCGTCGCGAAAAGCGGCGAAGACAAAGTTTGAAATCTTCTTTTGGAAATTGGTTACTGATTTGTATTTATCTTCTTGATCTTGTCTTACTGCGCCAGCATTCCAAGCCGCCGCTGCTGCTGATAATCTATCAGATTCTGGGATATTTGCTCTGAATGCCGCCGCCGCCGCGTAAGCTTGTTGAAATATCAGCTTGGTTTGCCCTCGACTCATTTCTGGCTTGAGTTCAGCAAGAGTGGCTTCACTGGTTGCCATTCCCGGTGTCAGACTGTAATCTGACACTGACTGCTGGCTAACTGTTCCTAGTCTGCGGTATTTTGGTTTTCCGTCTTCTGTTTCATTATCAATCTGAGCCAGAGCCATTAATGTATGTGGGCATTCTTTTTCGGGAATCTCTTTTAATTTCAGATTAATTGTCTGGGCTTTCCAAATGCCAGGATGACCGTAGCGAGTCAGGTTTGTGATTTCTAATTGCGCCCCCTGTTGTGTTTGGATGATCGCCGACGGCCCTTTTTCGGTTTCGCGCCGTTTTTCCATCGCCATACCAACACTAAATTTTGTGTCAAAGTCATGCTTGGCAACAATCGCCGCAAATCTTTGTTGGGGAGTAAAATCAACTCCTTTAAATAAGTCCTTAAACTGAACTATAGGGCGAGATTCTAGTTGAGACTGCTGAAAGTATTTGTTTGCTTGGCTAATTAGAAGTTCTACTGGTGAATAGCCTGTAGGTGGAATCCCAGAATTTAAGTAAGCTGAATGGGACTTTTTATCTTTAATATAATTAACATCTCTATACAAATAGCGCTTGTTTTCATTAATTAAATCCATCTCAGGTTTTTTAGCGCTTTTGAATAAATCTACTGCTATTTGATTTTGATAGCATCCCTCGGTTGTAGCTTGACGATAAAGAAGGCGATTAACATCTGCGGCTTGTTCTTTCGCTTCAGGAGTTTGAGACTGGTTGAGTGCAACAATCTGTTGCATCAATGGTTTGTATTCTTCTCTGATTGGTTTTGGTTTCTCGTCATTTTCTTCTTGAAATAATTCTATATAGTGATCTGATACTTGCTGAAGATAATTTAATTTTTGTTCAACAGTACCGTAAGTTTTGATGATTTCAATTTCCGATTCCAGCGCTTCGGTTGCTGTTACCTGATTGTTAATAATCCCCACGCTGATGCGATCGCTCATGTGAATAGCGATTTCTTCAAATGGCGGTTGAATTGCAGTTACTGGATCATAAAATGATTCTTTTTCCAGTTTGACTGTGCGGGGGTAGGCGTTTTCAGGCTGGTTCCTGCGCTCGGCTTCGGCTGTCAAGTTGGGGTATAAACTAGCTTGTGCTACACCAATACAATCGCCATCATAATCTCGTGCTTGTCGTTCTGACTCTGTTTCCTCTGGATCTATAAAATCAACGTCAATTCCTTGCGCTTCTT
>NZ_JAYGHE010000035.1:0-20139 GCF_034931145.1 Nostoc sp. UHCC 0252
CGGATTTCTCTTAACATTCAACACTTTTGGAGCGAGAGGTCTAGAGTATGCTTTTGAAAAAGCTTGGGATAGCGCCTATCCTCCTGGCTCGAAGAAACAAAAACCTAATCTACTGAGAGGTTCATACTACGACCATTGGAATCCCAAAAAATCAGCACCGGCTCTTGTCTTAAATACGACTGTAGTAGAGACTGGCGATCGATTGGTGTTAAGTCCATTCAAAATTGATTTACCCAATCTGAAAGACATTAGCAGCGTTGCTTGCAAAGAAAAAAAAGAAGATATAATTGACCCTCCTCTTAGTACTGCTGCTGTCCTTAGTGCGAGATTCATATCAGTTACTCCTGTTGGTTGGTTTAACAGATGTGACAAAGATGAGAAAGATAAAATAGTACCTCATAAATCTCGCTTGGCTGATGGCGGTTATTTTGAAAATTCCGGGGTTTCAACTGCTTTTGAAATAGGTTCAAGACTGGAAGAATTTTTAAGAAAAGATTCAGAAAAAATTGCAGCAGAAGCAAAAGCTAACGAAAAACCAACCATAAAAGTCGTATATTTAGCAATTACTGATCTCCCTTCCCAAAAAATAGAAAAAGCTGGAGGATTCATCGAAATCTTTGGAGGATTAAACGAAATAATGTCTCCAATTAACGCCTTGTGGAATTCGAGAGATGCCAGAGGTTTTAGCATTATTAATCAGGCTAAATACTTAACTGATCCCGCCAGTTCTGACCCTAATTTTAAATCTAAAAATTTGTTTGACAAACATTATTCATCCCAGCGATTTAGAGAATTCTATTTGCACAATCAAGAGTTTACATTTAAGGATGGAAAAAAGGTAATCTTTCAAGATGAAAAGAGACTCTCTAAAAATGGAGCTGATAAAACTGAATTTCCATTAGGATGGTTGTTATCAGAACCTTCTCAGGAGGCGATAAAGAAGCTAGTTGGTGGTTCACAAGATTGTGGAAATGATTCTCGGAAAACATCTCATAACGACTGTGTTTTTAAATCTATCAAGGACGAGCTAACTATCAAGGACGAGCTAAACATTGAACCTAAATCAAAAAGTTCAATTTAATTTAAAAGGCTGTTTGAAAAGTGATTGGCTGTGATGTTAAGCACTTACTGATTCCCCCTAACCTGACTTAAAAAGGGGGATTTAGGGGGATATAAAGTGATATGATGGTCGCCCGTGGTACTGGGTTTGCTATGTTGTGTTCGGCTTCGGTGCAAGAAAGTCATGATTTTGCTTTAATTGCCCATACAGCCACTTTAGAGAGTAGGGTTTCATTTCTGCATTATTTTTGATGGATTCCGTACTTCCCATAAAGTACAGAAAGTCGAACTTTTATCAGATGATGTGCGATCGCTCTTTTAGCACTGCCGATTCTGAATGAGGATTAGCGATCGCCCAAGCAATCTGCTTGCCATACATTTTTACGTTTATTGGAAGCATAAGCTTACCGTTGCGGCAAAGTTATGGGTAGAGTCACATTAAGAGCCTTTTGGCATTTAGGACTTGCAGAAAATAAATTATCCCAAATTATTTGCATACCAGTAGGGGCGCAATATCTTGCGCCCCTACAATGGGATATTTTTTTATGTGACTTTACCCATAACTTTGCCAAGACTAGAAGCATAAGCTTGCCGCACAAGGGTCTGTGAAGCTTGATATTGCGTCAAATAAATTATAACTTTTCTCTACCTTTGGAACCATAACTTTGCCGCGAGTAAGAATTGGAATCATAAGCTTGCCGCGAGTAATTATAAAATTTTATTTCTTTTGCCGGCCTATAAACATAGTTACTAGACGACTCAACTCGCCAAACTGCATTTCTAGCAAGTCAGTTCTTTCTTCAGTGAGTTGAACTTGTTCGTGCAACTTCTCTATACCCTGCTCCAACAAGTTCACTCTGTCTTCAACCGAATCTTCTGGTAACTCCAAATACTGAGCGATTGCCTCCCTAATTACTTGAGTCCTGTCTTTATCATCAAGAATGGCACGAGCATCCAGGGCTTCCAACATAGTTTGAGACAATCTGATTGATATAGTTTTATCTTTACCGATTTTTGACATATTACTTTTGAGATACGACCGTGATATTCTTGAGATACAAAAGATCCGGTCAAGCCAGGAATCATATAAAAGTACGCCAAATACAAGGGTGAAGTAAAACTATGCCGTTATGTTTTGCGCCAAGAGATTGGCAAGAACGATTTGTAAGAGCCTATCAAACAAATCTCAAAAAGAATTTTTTGCTTGAAGGCTGTACATCAGCAGGAAAAACTGCTGGAGCGGTACATGCTTTCGATTCTCTCAAAAACGTCTTGGATTGGCGCTTCTTAGTTGTTGTTGTTCCATCGGAACACCTAATGCGGCAATATGCTCAAGATGCATTCAACCTCTTTGGTCTTAATCTTTTTTACTCAGGAACTGTTAGAAGTTTAGGTAGGCTACCCACGCCAGAAGAGTTACTACAACAACATTATCACGGTTTAGTAGTCAGTTATCAATGGCTCAGTTACTCCAACAACTCTAGCTTGCTGCTGAATAATTTGTCCCGAACTGTAGCTGGCAAAGTGTTTCTGATTCTTGACGAAGTTCACCATACTAGTTCGGACTTAGCTTTTGGTCAAGCTTGCGAAAGGGCGTTTCCAGATACGATTGTTTCTCACCGATTGATGACTTCTGGTACACCATTCCGTTCCGATAACAGAAGAATTTTGGGTAACTGGTTGACTTATACACCAGTAGAAGAGAACGCTTACCAGTGTATTCCTGACTTTCAGTATAGGTTGGCAGATGCCCTGAGCGACGAAATAATCCCTCCCTTTTCATTTGTAACTATGGAAGGAGAGTTTTCTTACCGTCGAGGTCGTGCTGTCTACAACGGTAGAACCTTTACTAACGCAACTAACGAGCAAGATTTAACTGATGCTTTAAATACAGCCATTGATGTTCAAGGTGGCTGGGTTAAAGAAGCAATTTTGTGGGCGCATGGTCGGATGAAACTAGACCGAGCTAAAGGACTTCCTGAATGTGCGACTTATGTAAGAGTTCCAACAATTGCTGCGGCACGGCAAATGAAAGAACGCATTCGTAGCCTTACTGGTGAAGATGCCCTAGTAGTCGTGTCTAGGGACGATGATCCCAATTCAACTTCTAACTCTAGGTTAGGGCAAGACTCCAGTGAACAGATTGAACGGTTTGCAGCAGAAACTGGACACAGTGCGCGGTCTTGGATTATTGGAGTGGGAATGTTGGGTGAAGGCGTTTCCATCAAACGGCTGAAATATCGCATTCATGCCACCAATATTCGTGCCACTCTGTCATTTATGCAAGATTTAAAGCGTTTATTACGTTGTTTCCCTGAGAATGCTCCTGAGCCAGTGGAAACACTAATTCCGGCTCATCCACAGTTGGTAGATTTAGCTATAAGTGCCTTAAATGAAATTGCTCACGTTGTAAGAGAAAGGGAAGAAAACGAAGGTAGGGAGAGTAGAGAGGGAACAGACGGAGAAGGAGATTCTCAGGGTAGTCAGCAACTAAATTCTAATTTTATGCCCATTGCTTCTACAGGGGAAATTGGAACTCACATTGTAGACGGCGAGGAAATTGAATCTGAATATGCAAATGTTGCTGAATGGATGATAGCAAATACAACTTTTGGGCGATATTGGCATAAAACTCCTGCCCACTTAGCGCAAATGCTAATGGAGGACAAGGGTTTATTTAACCTCTACCGCATGGAATATGAAAAGCTGGTAGATCAAATGTTAGCTGATCAAGGTTCTTCATCTACTGTTATTCCTGATGGATTTCCTTCCGAGTATGGGGACTATTTGCCCACTAAAAAAACTGCTTTTGCCCGTAGAGAAGCCGATACAAAAGTTAATCGCCTAGCCTACATCTTATACGGCAATGCCAGCAAAGAAGAAAGGAAAGAAAGAGTCGCACAAATTCACTCCATAGCCAAACGTAGAAACTGCGTTAAAAACGATACTTTTATTGGACATGAAGGCTGGGAAAGGATTTATAAGTGGCTATGTGAGCGAATTGCCGATGCACCAACACGAATAAAAGGGATTGAAGATTTATGAATCACAACAATTTTCACACTATTGATCCAATCCAATCTCATTTACCAGATAGCGCTGTTGTTCAGAAAGTTTTGTCTGATAATGACAAATTACCAACTGAACAACATGATCAAGCAGTCAGAGCTTTCTTTGTCTCGGATGGTATAGCTTCTGGGATTGGTAAGGATTTAGCTTTTGTTGACCAGATTCCTAACTTTATCAAAGAAATCATTGATAACAAGTTATGGGAGTGTCTTTATGTGGCAAAGGGAGTTGTTACCCCTTATTACTGCCGTTATACCAAAGGCTCAGATGCTGAAAATTTTCGGGCTTTTATTGCAGCTAAACGTCCAAATGGTTTAGAAACTAGCGTAGAGACGATAGACAGAGTTTTACAGGCTGACCAAGAAGTACAGCGTAAGTTTAGGGTAATTATCTATGAGTCTCGTCAAGGAGAACGGACGGATCTTGCTGATGAAACTTCTTACGGCGACCGTAAGAAGTTAGAAAGTGAGCTAAGTCCAACCCAACGAAGTGTAGTTAGAGCCGCAAATCGTGCCGCAGAAGCTATTCCAGTAATAGGAGAATTACTAGATAGGTCACTTATAGCCATAGATGTAGCAGCATTACTAGGACGTGACATAAAAGACCCCAAAAACTTGACGGCAGAAGAACGAGAGTATGTAGACAAGCGGGATTTGATTGGGTTGAGAATTAACCAGTACATATATACTAACCCAATTCCTGAAGATGAGGATAGGGAACCAGCTTACAGTCGCGAACTCAATAATCACATCAAAGATTTGCTGGGGATTAAAGACCGTTCTAAATCTGTGCGGATGGATAATCCGAAAAAGGCTGCTGAGAAACTGCTTCAGTTTTATCAAGGAGATAAACTCAAAGAGCTGATTGACCGCTTAAGACAGGCGTTAGAACCATTACCTCAATTACCAGAAGCGGTAAGAGAACAATCTAATCAGAAAAACCAATTTACATTCTTCGAGAATCAACTGACAATTAGCAACAATGGACTTACGGCTGAACAAGCTGAATCTTCTAAGGAAGACACACCTACCTCTCCTGCCTCTGAAACTCATTCACCTACCCTCAAGCTATCAGAAGATATAGATCAGAACTCTGCACCAGCAGATTTGGAAAATTGGGAGTTGACCCCAGATGAACTGGCAAAACGCTTACAACGTAAACCACGTTCACTTCTAGAGATGTGGTATACAAAACCTGCTGAATTTCCTCAATGGTCACAAAAACGAGATCCTGATGGCATAGCTTGGGAACGCAGTGACAGGAAAAAAGGGCGTTCTTGGTTATTTATTCCAGTTCTAGAATCCAAACAAGAATAATTAAGTGCCAGGAAATATTCAATGCTATCAAAGACAGAATTTGATGCTTGGTGTTGTCGCCTGAATCTCTCTTCGCAAACACAAAATCTGATTGAAACAATTCGCTCATCAGAACCATCTCGTCGGGTAGGAGGTGGACGCAAAAATGTTTCTGGGCGTTATCCCAGTCGAAAAATGGGAGCTACTATTCAATTTGAGTCTCACCGTGTTGAACTTCCTACTATCTACGAATTTGAGCATGATGAGGAAGTTTTAGAGTTTTACGACCAACCCCCTTCAATCAAATTGGACTATCAAGGGAAAAATGGGCGAAATCTGGGAGTTTTGCATACACCAGACTTTTTCGTGATTAGAAGTAATTATGCTGGTTGGGAGGAATGCAAAACTGAGGAGGAGTTAAAAAAATTAGCCGAGAAAAGTCCAAACCGCTATTTTTGCGATTCTGAAGGTGGATGGCGCACTCCACCAGGAGAAAATTATGCACAACAGTTTGGGCTTTACTACCGCCTACGTGTAGACACTCAAATTAATTGGGTTATCCAGCGCAACGTAATTTTTTTGGAAGATTATTTTCGAGCCGAGTCTCTTCAGCTAGAAACTACCATTAATGCAGAAATTCAGCAGTTAGTATCAAACTCACCAGGAATTTCCTTGACTGAACTACTAAATTATGGGACGCAAGCTAGTGCAGATGACATTTATGCTTTGATTGCCTCAGAGCAATTATACGTTGATTTAAGTGTTGCACCGTTAGCTGAACCAGAACGAGTTTGTGTGTTTTCCGACAAGCAGACAGCTACTGCCTATGGTTTGATGCTAAAAACAACAACTTCATCAACTCTCATGAGTTTTTCTGCGATTAACCTTTCTCCTGGTACATCAATATCTTGGGATGGCAAAGGCTTAAGTATTGTTCATGTTGGAGATACTGAAGTTACTTTACAGGATGAACTTGAGCAATTAATTCAACTGAAAAAGACTTTATTTTTAAATCTGGTTCAGCAAGCGAAAATAAAAAGCTTAGAAAAATCTGAACCACCAGATATAAAAGCAGAGTCTTGGGAGCAATTTTATAAAGCAAGCCCTGAAGACCAAGCAGAAGCCCTTCGCCGCTACAAAGTTATTGAGCCATATTTAAAAGGAAATCCACCTGAAAACGAAACAGTCCCAGAGAGGACTATTCGCCATTGGAAATTGAAATATTTAGCAGCACAACAGCAGTACAGTTGTGGTTATATCGGGCTTCTATCGCATCGCAGTGCTAAAGGCAACCGCACGCGAAAACTGCCAGAAGAAACCTTAGTGCTAATGGAAAAATTTATCCTTGATGACTATGAAACCCTCAAACAAAAGAAGATGTGGGAGGTACATGGTGCTTTAGTTAGGGTTTGCGAACAACAAGGTGCTATTGCTCCAAGCTATAAAGCGTTTACAAAAGAAATAAAGAAACGTTCTAGTTACGAACAAATCAAAAAACGCCAAGGTCGTCGGGCTGCATACAAGCAAGAAACTTTTTATTGGGAACTCAACAGGACAACACCCAGACATGGCGATCGCCCATTTGAAATTGCTCACATTGACCATACAGAATTAGATGTTGAATTAGTGTGTTCCCGTACTGGTCGTTCATTGGGTAGACCTTGGGTAACTTTTTTGATAGATGCTTATTCCAGAAGATTTTTAGCTGTTTATTTGACTTTTGACTCGCCTTCATATCGCTCTTGCTTGATGGTGTTACGATTGTGCGTTCAACGCCACAACCGTTTACCACAGATAATTGTGGTAGATAACGGTGCAGAATTTCATAGCGTTTATTTTGAAACGCTATTAGCTACTTTTGAATGTACGAAAAAAAATCGACCTCCTGCCAAAGCGCGGTTTGGTTCTGTATGCGAACGTCTGTTTGGTACTTCCAACACTCAATTTATTCATAACCTACTTGGCAACACACAGATAACTCGTAACATTCGCCAAGTAACCAAGTCAGTTAACCCTAAAAATCAAGCTATTTGGACACTGGGCTTGCTTTACGAATATCTTTGCGCTTGGGCTTACGAAGTTTACGATATAGATGAACATCCCGCTCTTTTCCAGAGTCCGAGGGATGCTTTTGCTGCTGGTATAGCGATCGGCGGTAGTCGGCTTCACCGCATGATTCCTTACGATGAAAACTTTCAGATTCTTACCTTACCTACAACCTCAGAGGGAAAGGCGAAAGTTCAATCTGGAAGCGGCGTAAAAATTAACTCAATCTATTACTGGTCTAACAGTTTTCGTGACCCGCAAATTGAAAATACCTCTGTCCAGGTAAGATACGACCCATTTGATATTGGTATTGCTTACGCCTTTGTTCGAGGGCTATGGGTACAGTGCATTTCTCAATATTATGCAGAATTTCAAGGTCGTTCAGAAAAAGAACTGAAGTTAGCTAGTGCCGAATTACGTAAACGCTCCTCAAATCATGCACGACAATCAAGAGTTTCAGCCAAAAATCTAGCGGAATTTTTAGCTTCGGTAGAAGCCCAAGAAGCCTTATTAGAACAGCGTTCTTATGATGCAGAGGCTAAAGAAGTCTTTAGGGTAATTGAAGGCGGAAAAGCTACTTTCAGTCGCAACGAAGAACCAAAAGTTATTCAAATTCCTTTTGGTAATACTGACAATCAAGTGACTGAAGTTGAAGCAAACACTCCAGAAACACTTGTAGTTTACGAGGAGTTTTAGTTATGACAATACTTACCGGATTTCCTCTCAAGCTCCTTGAGCAATCTGCCACAGAAAGGCTTGCCTATTTCGAGAATTACACGGTAGCACATCCCCGGCTCAAAGAGGTGTATGAAACTCTAGTGCGGACAATTGCTGAACCAGCAGGTGCATCATTTATTTTTGTCTATGGCCCTAGCGGTATCGGCAAAACAACTTTACGACTGCGGGTTGAGCAAAAATTAACAGAGTTGGCATTACCTAAGTTGGAAAGCGATCGCGGTTGCGTTCCTGTTGTTGGAGTTGAGGCTGTAGCTCCAGAATCGAGAAACTTTAACTGGAAAGATTATTACACACGCGCCTTAATAGCTTTAGAAGAACCGCTAATCGATCACAAGTTTAATTACGGTGTACGAGGCATCTATCGTGATATTTTCGGCAAAATTAACGTTGAGTCGAAAGTGGTCGCACCTGCTCTACGCAGAGCTTTAGAAAACGCTCTCAGCTATCGCCATCCAGATGTATTTTTCATAGATGAAGCGCAACATTTTGGGAAAATGGCAAGCGGACACAAACTACAAGATCAGCTAGACTGCCTCAAATCTGTGGCAAATATGACAGGCATCTTGCATTGCCTTTTAGGAACATACGAATTACTAACATTCCGTAACTTAAGCGGTCAACTCTCACGCCGTAGCGTCGATATTCATTTCCGCCGTTATTGTGCTGACACCCCAGAAGACGTACAGGCTTTTAAAAGTGTATTGTTGACTTTCCAGCAGCAGATGCCACTTGCAGAGCCTCCAGATTTAGTTACTCATTGGGAATATTTTTATGAACGTACTTTAGGATGTGTTGGCATATTGAAAAATTGGCTAACACGCGCTCTTAAAGATGCTCTAGATCGAGAAGCAACAACCGTCACTCTAAAAGACTTACAAAAACGTGCTTGGTCGGTTGCTCAATGTCAGAGAATGTTCAAGGAAATTCAAGAGGGTGAACGACAATTATCTGAAACAGAAACAGATGTTCAACACTTACGCTCTGCTCTAGGGCTTGGAGCAAAGACAATTGCACAGCCAGAAGAAGCTCCAAAAAAGACTCTTCCACAAGGAAAAGTTGGCAAACGTAATCCCAAAAGAGATCCTATTGGAGTGAATCAAGATGTTAGCTAATGGATTAACAACATACGAATGTTGGGATTTAAAAAAGGTTTCTATTCCATCTCGTAGTCGGTTGTATCAATTAGAGCCTGTTGGTATTGATACTTCATTGGTAGAAAGCTTAACTGGTTATATATCTCGACTAGCAGAAGCTCATTGTGTAACCCCAAAAGTTTTAATATCCAGAGAACTTGTGTCCTTTATACCCAAGACTTACAGAACTACAAATCTCTTTGAAATGCGAAGCTTGACTGGGGCACTCAATGGATTAGGGACGATGGCATTTGATTTAGTCACAGTGCTAGAGTCGATGACTCTACGTAGTGATTTGCGCTTCCTCACTCTACTAACATGGACTAATATCTTTCCCCAGAGGAAGTTACTTCGTTCTAGACGAGCTTGGTGTCCATACTGTTATGAGGAATGGTATTCCTCGAAAGATCAAGTAATTTACGAACCCTTAATTTGGTTTTTTGAGGCAGTTACAGTTTGTCATTGCCACAATCAGTCTTTATGCCAGCGATGCTTTCACTGCAAACGAGATATTCCTCCACTAGCTTCCTATTCAAGACCAGGTTATTGTCCGTATTGCTTAGAATGGCTTGGTGTTACTGCTGATTACCCGTCTTCTGATAACATCTCACCGAGCAAGGAAGAGATTATTTGGCAAACGTGGGTTATCAAGACTATTGGAGAGTTACTCGCTACTACCCCTCGCTTATCAAAACCTTTGCAAAGGGAAATAGTTGCTCAAGCCTTCTGTAGGTACGTAGAGCAATTTGCTGAAGGAAACACGGCTGCTTTTGCTCGTATGCTCGAAATTCCCAAAAACAAGGTTTGGATGTGGCAGATGGGAAAAGTCTTGCCAGAACTGAATGTGATTTTGAAAATCTGTTTTACTCTTCAGGTATCTGTGCTAGATTTTTTGACTCAAGAGATAAAGAAAGATAATTCTAGCCAATTTTCTGCTATGCCTCAAAAGCAAGTGGTAGATAGCAGCAGAAAAAAGCTTGAAGTAAAGTTTGATAGCGATCGCACTCAACGATTACTTGAAAATGTGCTTCAAGCGAATGAACAACCGCTACCGATGACAGCAGTGGCGAAACGCCTTGGATATCCTAAGCGAGTTCTTTACAGGCATTTCCCAGAGCTATGCCGAGCGATTTCAGCCGAGTACGTTAAGTATATGAAAGAATCTCGCGTCAAACGAATCGAACAGTGTTGCGAGGAGGTCAAACAAGCTGTTAGACAATTTCACGCTGAAGGTATCTATCCTAGTGAAGCAGCTATTTCAAAGCTATTGGCTAAACCAGGATGTTTTCGTGACAAACAAGTTCGCGCTGCTTTAAGGGCAGCGCGAAAAGAAATTTGTTTGGAACCATAACATTGCCACCCTTTATTGGAAGCATAAGCTTACCGTTGCGGCAAAGTTATGGGTAAAGTCACATTTTAACTGGAAGTCCCTGTTAGATTTTTAGTGGGGGTGGAGGGACTTGAACCCACACGACCTATTACGGTCAACGGATTTTCATCCTCCCGCAGTTTTCACTGCTACCTGATGGCAATAGCCAAATCAGGTTTTGAGAATTGGACTCTCCCTTTACCCTCGACTTTACGTTAGGGTAGCTCCCGTCGGGTCTCTGCACCTTCCGAACAGTTATGAGTTAAGAGTTAGGAGTTAGAGTTTTAAATTTACTCAGCACTCAACACTCATGACTCAGGACTTTCTTCGGCTTGGCTCAGGATTGCCATGTCTGTCACCAGATTTAGGTTTCCCTGAGTTTGAGAGCTTCCACTTGAGGGATTTCTCCTTCAAGGCTCAGTTATCTAAGTCCGTAGCGTCTACCATTCCGCCACACCCCCGCAGGTGTTTGGTAATTAACTAGATATAAACCTAGTTATTTTTTGGAGGCAGTAAATACCGCCTTATCTATTCCACCATCAATTGTGTCTTTTGTCCAACTAGATTGAAAATATTTTTTCTAGATTGTGCGATCGCTTCCCAAATCGGAAGTTTTATTCGTAATCAACCTAGATGAGTTTTTCATCTTGTGTGACCAAAGCATTTGTTTTGCTAGTAGATTTACGATAATAGCACAAAATTACCTTTTATCAATCAATTTGGATAAAAAAAGGAATTCTGGCGTAGTAATCTTGAAAGCATCATGATTATACTTCCCTCAGTTTGACTGTTCGGCATATCATGGAAAACAGATGCTTAGACCAAAAAAGTTATGATTGTCGCCCTGCTATATCTGATTTTAGCTGGAGCTTACCTTCTGGTAATCCCCCTTGCTGTATTGTTCTACCTGAAGCAGCGTTGGTATGTAGCTAGCTCCATCGAGCGTTTGTTGATGTACTTTTTGGTGTTTTTCTTTTTCCCTGGTTTGTTGGTTCTATCGCCGTTTCTAAATTTCCGACCCCAACGGCGACAAGTGCAAGTTTAATAAGATTGGTAGGTCATAACTCTCATGCGACGGATTGATGCTATTGGAATTGGCTTAGGTGTTTTTATTGCCGGCGGCTTGGCTTATCTAGGATTGCAGCTAGTCGGTTTGGACACTCAGAAAGCTGGTATATGGAGCCAAGTTTTACTAGTCAGTGGGTTAATTGGCTGGTTAGCGACCTATTTTTTCCGTGCAGTGGGACAAAAAATGACCTACCACCAACAACGGGAACAATATGAGCAAGACTTTCTCCAAAAGCGGCTAGATGAGCTTAGTCCTGAAGAACTAGCACGAATTCAAGCCGAAATAGAACAAGAAGAGCAATCTCAGGTGTAAAGTTATCATTGGTCGTTGGTCATTTCCCGGATTTCTCACCACACCTCGAATGGAGGAGTAATGAGTAGTGAGTAAGGAGTAATGAGTAAAATTTTTAACTTATTACTCCTTACTTATTACTTGTACGCAAAGCAGCTTGTGAGAAATGCGGGATTTGTCCTTTGTTAATGACCAATGACCAATGACTAATAACTAATGACTAATAACTAATGACTGCAATGACTGCGATTTCTGATTGCTTTAAAACCCTTGGGCACAATGGTGAGTGCGCTCTGATTCCGTTTATTACTGCTGGCGATCCAGATTTAGAAACGACAGCAAAAGCGTTACAGGTTCTAGATCAGAGTGGAGCCGACATTATTGAACTGGGCATACCTTATTCCGATCCTCTGGCTGATGGGCCAGTGATTCAAGCTGCTGCTACCCGCGCCCTGCAAAAGGGGACGAAATTGGAGCAGGTGCTAGAAATGTTGCAAGGGATTACTCCCAAATTACGATCGCCAATTATTCTATTTACTTATTACAACCCAATTTTGCACCGGGGAATAGACAAATTTCTTCAGCAAATTGCTGCTGCTGGGGTCGCAGGATTGGTAGTACCAGATTTGCCCTTGGAAGAAGCAGCAGGCTTACTCGAACCAGCCAAAGAGATGGGAATTGATGTAATTTTGTTGGTCGCTCCTACCAGTGATGCTAAACGAATAGAAGCGATCGCTCATTCTTCCCAAGGATTTATTTATTTGGTCAGCGTCACTGGGGTTACAGGAGTGCGATCGCAACTGGAAAACCGCGTGTCCGATTTACTCAAACAAATTCGTGGTGTTACTGAGAAACCCATCGGTGTAGGCTTTGGTATCTCTGAAGCGGCACAAGCCCGTCAGGTAAAGGAATGGGGCGCAGATGCGGCGATCGTGGGGAGCGCTTTTGTGAAACGTTTAGCAGAAGGTACACCAGAGCAAGGACTAAATGCGATCGCCCAATTTTGCCAAAGTCTCAAGGCAGCGATCAAAACCACCAACACTAGCATAAATACTCCTCTTGATGAGACAAGAAAAGTAGATTAAAAAGTATAACAGTGTAGTTTTTATATCGTTGTTTGGTAGACAATTTGACCATTATGGTTTTGAATATTAACATCAGATATCATGATGTAAAAAAACTAGCTGATCCGGTCGCTTATAGTTTGAGTATTATGTGAAGTCAAGTAGGCATAATTTATGAGTGTGAGTGTGAGTGTGAGTCAGTCACAAATGATTATAGTTACGTCGCAACCGAGGAGCATAGGCGATGAGTGAGAGTATGGCATTTATCGGCGGGGTCGCCGTAGCTGGGCTGGCGGCTCTCGTATTGCTCAAAGGAACAAATACCCCCCTACAACCTAATTTTGCTGTTGCTCCGCAAATGCCAGGGGTAGTAGCACCGGGAATGCAGCCACAAATGTATTCTCCTTACAGCCCTTATGGGCAACCAATGTATCCCAATCCTAATCAGCCGCCAGTTGCTCCCAACACTGACCAGCGTCTGGAAATGGAAAAACTGAACACGCAGATGCAGCTGGAGCGTTTAAAAAACGACAATGAACAGTTGAAGTTGCAAAATCAACAACTCCAAGGCCAAGTTCAAAATTTTAATACTCAGCAGCAGTGGCAGCAAGCGCAGCAGTTGAATCAACAAAAAACGGCAGCATTCCAGCCACAAAATAGTGCTTGGTGGTCTTCACCTATGCTTTGGGCTGTAGGAGGCGCAACTCTAACTATTGGTGGTGGTGTTGTCGTCGCTGGGGTCTTGGCTTTGTTCTCGCCACGGCAGCGTCCAGCTCGGACTGTACAAGTGATTCACCCTTACCAAGGAAATACACCGCCCTTGGTTCCAGTCCGTCGCGCTGAATTCTTGCCTGCTTCGCGGATGGAAGCAAGACGAGTTGAAGCCCCAGAATACGACGAAATGCACTAATCGGGAAAATCAAACTATAGACAATCGTTTCCAGATTCTACCTGGAAACGTTTTTTATTTATATAGGACTTACGCACACCCTACGAATTCTTGGCGTTCTTGGCGGTATGCCTGCGGCACGCTACGCGAACGATAAATTAGCTTTTTGGCAATTTTTGCGTAAGTCCTCTTATAAACACCCTATAACTGTTAAAAGCCACTGTTAGGAGTTTCTGTGCTATTGGGATTTTCCTGAGTAGCAGGTTGGTTGTTATCGGGAAGTTTCTGTTGGGTACTCTTTTGCTTACCTTGATTTTCTAGTTGAGTTACCGCCTGTTTTGCCAGATTTTCGGCTGCTTGTTTAAATAATGGTTCTATTTTGTTTCGCCAGTATTTAGTATTAGGCAATTTTTCTGGATGGTTTCTATAATCTAAAACTTTATCCCAGTTACCATCATCTATTGCTTTATTTATCTCATTAGATAACGCCTCTGCTTTTGCCCAATCGTCCTGCCACTGGGCAATCATTTTGCCCGTCTCTTGGATACCAGAAGCAGCATTTGCCGGAATCGATCTTAAAAGTGCGATCGCTCCAACTATATCTCCTGAATCATACTTCTGCCTTGCTTGCTCTACAATATTGGCACTGTTATCATCAGGCTGCGATTTCCCAGCGTCGGGATTTGACTCCTTCGGCTTTTCTGCTAATGGAGTTGCTACATCCCTAGATTTTACTTTTGGCTTGGGAGTCGGTCGAGTTGCAATCAGGCTACTATCATTTACTGTCTTAATTGCAATACCCTTTTCACGCAGGCAAGAAACCCATTGTTGATTATTAGTTACCACATCCGAGTGTGCCCAAGCCAAACGACCAGATTTAAGTTTAACTTCTATCCAACGTCCTTTCGTTCGCTTGCCAGTTACCTCAAAACTGGTGTTATCAGCCACTGTTTGCAAAATATTCTCAGAATTTATCGAACTAGGTTCAGAACGGATATTAGAATTTCCGACGACAACAGCCGAGCATTTATTTGCTAAAGAGGTATCGTTACCTGTAAGATTTAAAGCTAAATTTTTCACATTTGGATACACATTTGCTACCAAGGCAGCTGCACCACCAGCCAATAATATGCCAATTAATACTGGCCATGGGTCGGATTTACCAGAGTCTTTAGGTTTAGGGGCAGGCTTGACAGGATTTGCTGGTGCAACTGCGATCGTTTGCAGCCGAGATACTTGAGGTGGGGAAAGTGTAGGTACTGGATTAATCGCATCTTTACATGCTTGCAGTGCTTCCGTGGCGCTTTGATAGCGGTCTTTGAAGTGATAACGCACCATCTTCGTCAACACTGCCGCCAGTCGGGAATTTATGGTTACTGATTGCTGCCAAATGATTTCGCCAGTTTCTGGATCTTCTTGCAATACTGTTGGCGATAATCCTGTTAATGCTTGAATGGCAATGATACCGAGGGAATAAATATCACTGTTGGGGCGGGGTTTACCTTGCCCTTGTTCTGTGGGCATATAGCCAGGAGTGCCGATGACTACTGTGGCAGATCCTTGTCCGCCCACTGTCACCAGTTGTGTACGCACTTGTTTCACTGCCCCAAAGTCTACTAAAACTAACTTATTATCTGAGGCACGACGGATGATATTATCCGGTTTGATGTCGCGGTGAATCACACCTTGACGGTGGACAAATTCGAGAATTTCTAGAACTTCCTGTAATAGTTGAATTATTTGGCTTTCATTCCATCTCTTACCAGATAGAAGTTCTTCAGCTAGGGTATGTCCCTCAATATATTCTTGTACTAAATAAAATTCTTGGTTTTCGTCGAAGTATGCTAACAGCCTGGGTATTTGGTCATGGTTGCCCAGTTTTTCTAAGGTTTCGGCTTCGCTGTTGAATAGGCGTTTAGCAGTATCAAAAACTCTGGGGTCAGTTCCGGGTTTGAGGTGCTTGACAACGCAAATGGGATTGCCAGGCCGCCTTGTATCTTGGGCAATGTAAGTTTGCCCAAATCCTCCCATTGCGAGGACTCGAATTATTTGGTAACGATGGTCTAATAGCTTGCCTATCATATTCACTCCCCAGAGTTATTACCTAATTTTCCAGCTAGTAATAAATATCTCCAAATTTTCTTCAATGAAATCCGCTATCTTGAGAAAAGATTTAGATTAAAAACGCAGCTTTTTAATAAACGCAGACTGTTTATTTTCTCTTTTAGTGCCCCTGTTTATTACCAATGCCACCTAAAATAACAAACTCAGTTGCATGGCAGCAGGCTGAAATCCTCATGCAACCTGCTTTTATTCGCGTTATCGACAATATCCGCAAGTCCCTAGATGAATCTTCCTGGACAGGGACTTACCACGATGTCTTGATTTGGCCGTCTAGCACCACTGATGAAATCAAAGCATTGGTGACTGAGTTGTTGCAAGCAATGGAAACTGCAACGCCCCAAGAAGCAGATGAAATCAGAGAGACTCTGGCTCGTCTGCCGATGCCCCATCCAGGATATCATCTACGTTTGCAGCGTCAACAGCAAGAAGCGAGTATCGATTTATGGGAATTGTGTTACGAGGTGTGTTTTATTGAATACAGCCCACAAAAGGAAACTGCTGATATTGATACTAGTTTAATCGATGAACTGGGTGAAGTGGATTGGCTGCTTTTGGATGCTAAGGCTAAGAAGTTAGTTGAACAGGCATTTGCTAATTTACCAGAGAGTTGAGAAAATTAGGTGCGTAGGCGTAGCTCGTCGTGGATATCGCACCTACATTTTTAAGAGGGCGATCGCAGTTAAGTAACGATCGTTTGGATAAGCAATTCGGTAGGATGGGATTAGAAATTTATTGCATTTGAGTATGGCTAAGGAAGATACTCCACTAACGGGAGAAGCCCTGATAAAAGAAGTCTGTCGGCGGATTCGAGTAGCGCGTAGCTATTGGGATGCTCATAATAATGCTGCTTGTCGGGGTGAACGCGATCGCGCCTTAGCCCTTTACAACACCCTAACCAAGGAGCAAAAAGATCTGATTCCACAAGTGTTGCGGGTGTGGTTGCGTTACCGCAGTGAGAAATATTTTGGCGCACACCGAACGCCGCCAAAGTCAGCACGAAAATCAAAATAATTACCCACCAGAAGACCAGCGTATAGGTAATAGCGCACCCAGGCTATAAACTACAGCTAACCCACCCATGCCAAACATTCCCCAAGGTACTAAGCCTTCAAGTGGATTTACCACACGCGCACTATTTATCGGTTGTTTAGGATCGTAACGTACCACCACTATATGGCCATTGCTGGAGCGGTAGGATTCATAATTACCTGTAAACCGAGTGGGTTTGCCATTGACTAGAAATTCGATAACTGGCGCATAAGTTTCTTTTTGCTGATTGTTCGTACCAGTGCGATCGCGCCGACTGATGCTGTCTACTACCGTCCCCTGTGTTTCGTTTAGCGTTGTACCTTCGCGTACAGCTATGTTACGCACCCAAAAACCACCCGCAATAAACAGCAGTCCAATAGCTAGCCCAATACTTGCGCTTAGTTTATCATCAAAAGTGTTTTGGTGAGATTTGAAATTCATGGGTTTGACAATGGCACAACAATAAATTTCATCACAGCATCTCGCATTGCCGCAAATAGACTAACTACAGCTTCATTGCTATTTGGCACTACTAATCTTACAACTGCGTCGTTTATACTTGCAGCTAAATTACCCTATCAGTTTTTCTGGTATAGCAATTTAACGTTTATATGAATTGAAATCTAAGCAATTAACCTTATTTAGTAAGCAAAAGTAATGACAAGTCAATTTTGGGAAAAAAGCAAAGAAATTAATAAGGCTCTAACAAACTTACTATTTAAGCCTTCTCATAGAGAAGCGGCGATTTATCAAGGTTGGCGGCTTTTGAGGAAGCGTCTGCTGCCATTATTATGTCTAATATCATTCGTTCTGGTATTGCAACTCAACACCTTCACCCCTGTGGTTGCCCAACTACCTCCTCAACCTCGTCAGGAAATTCGAGGGGTGTGGCTGAGTGGTAACGATTTTAGCGTTTTTAGAAATCGCTCCAAGGTGCAAGCAGCTATGAGCCAACTGCGGCAGTTAAACTTTAATACTGTGTATCCAGTAGTGTGGAACGATGGTTATACCCAATACCCCAGCGCCGTCATGCAAAAAAAGGGTATTCCCTTCTTTTTCAAGGGAGCAGAGGGACAAGATGTGATTGCAGACATTATCAGCCAAGCCCGCAGAGAAGGACTACTAGCAATACCTTGGTTTGAATTTGGTTTCATGGTTCCTCTAACTTCAGAACTTGCATCCCAGCATCCAGATTGGCTAACACAAAAGGGAGATGGGACTCAAACTTCAATTAGTGCTGCGGGTGAAGTCGCGTGGTTGAATCCCTTCCACCCGGAAGTACAAAAGTTGATCAGCGAACTCGTCATGGAAGTTATCACTAAATATGATGCTGATGGCGTTCAATTTGACGACCATACGAGTTTACCAGTAGATTTTGGTTACGATAAGTACACAATTAATCTATATACTCAAGAAACTGGCAATCCTCCCCCATCTAATCCTCAAGCCCAAGCATGGATAAAATGGCGGGCAGATAAAATCAGTGCATTCATGGTAAACCTTTACCAAACCGTGAAAGCTCAAAAACCGAATGCCATCTTCTCAGTTTCTCCCAATTACTATGATTTCGCCTACAAGCTGCAACTGCAAGACTGGCTCAACTGGGTACGGTTGGGTATTGTTGATGAGTTAGTTATGCAAGTGTACCGTAATGACTTAGAAAGTTTTATCGCTCAAATTACCCGCCCAGAAATTTTAGAAACAAAACAAGTCATCCCAACTGGTATCGGTATTATGGCAGGGTTGCGAAATCGCCCAGTTTCGATGCCACAAATCCAATCTCAGGTGCAAGCAGCGCAACAACGGGGTTTAGGTACGGTCTTTTTCTACTACGAGAGCCTTTGGGATATTGCGCCTGAACCAGCAGCACAACGACAGTCGGCATTTGCGGCTCTTTTTCCCAATTCAGCGTTACGCGACATCTCTCAAAATGTAGCCAGTAAGACAACTTTGAACACGATAAGCCTACCTTTATACACAAAACCTTCCCTCGGTCAACGTGTTCGCGGCTATTTTCTGGAAGTTGCGATCGCAAATGGTCAGCCAAGACGTATTTTATTAGATACAGGGTCAGCAGGTATAAGGGTTCCCAAAGAGTTTTTAGGTAATGCTCCCATCCAAAGAACAGGGCAAAATATCAAGGAAGTATTAAATGATGGCACTATCCTGGAGGGAGAATTAGTTTATACTAACGTCCGATTTGGTTTGCTTCCCGCCACAGAACCCCTTCCGGTACAGATTGTTACTAGTCGCCAATGTACTGCCCAAAAACCTAAATGTTCAGCAAATAGTGGTGTGCCATTTGCTGGTATTGTCGGTGTCAACTATTTTGAAAAATCACTTCCCTATAACCCGTTGAGAAAATTACCAGGTAATCTGAGTAACGGGTTTATCGTGACTGGAAATGGTGGTAACAACAACAATGGCAGCCTAATTCTTGGTTTAACTGCTGAAAATCAAGCAGGTTTTAAAATGGCTTCTTGGAATCAACAACCTGAAATTAATGGTGTACCCGGTAAAAGATGGGACTCTCGGCTAGGCAAAGTTTGTTTAACTGTTGCTGGTAGTTCTGCTAAAAATGCTTGTAATGCCACAATGATTGCTGATACTGCTACTATTAATGGTTTGACTGAATTCAAGTCAGCTTCTACAGCAGGTAAACTCAAACCAGGAGTATTAGGTTCTGCAAATGCCGTGAAAGTCGGAATTAATGGCATTTTTGATTATAGTTTGAAACCAGGAACCCGCGACGGGTTTAATCGCTGGAATTTGAGTATCTCACCACAATCAGAACTGCCTATATTTGTAAATACTGGAATCGCATTTTTTGATAAATACGATGTTCTCTTTGACCAAGTTAATGGAAGGCAGGGTTTTCGCAGTCGGCGGTAAAACTTAAGGGGATGTTTTAAAAGTCCCCTTATCGTTATCAAAAGTTCTAGATCCCTCTAATATCATGTCCGG
>NZ_JAYGHE010000035.1:20250-77036 GCF_034931145.1 Nostoc sp. UHCC 0252
ACATGATATAATCTCCCTTTTAAAGGGAGATTTAAAATTTAAACCACGGTTTATATCATGTGTAGAGATGTGTTTATACTATACTTAACGCATCATATTTACTACTACAAAAACAAATGTAGAGCAGTAATTTATCATTACAAAATGTGTAGTACAAAGTACATTAGGACATCTATGCAACCTACGAACTGTGAACAAGCGGTTGATAATGAGATATGCGACGGTTGACGACAAGCGGCTTTGTATCTACGCATTCTCTAGAAATATACTTTTTCAGCAACTTACCCACAATCGAAATACCTTGCTCAATTTCCTCTGGCGAGAGACAAAAAGTTAGACGCATCGCTGGATAACCTTGCTTATCGGGGAAGAACGCCGAACCACACGCCAGGTAAACATTTTGTGCAAAGGCTTCGTTACGAATTGTCCCAATCGGGAAATCATCTGGTAACTGTACCCAGAGAAATAATCCACCCGTGGGAACTGTCCACCGAATCTCTTCAGGAAAATAACGTTCCAAAGCTTGCAGCATGGTATTACGACTTTGCAGATTATCTGTGCGAAGTCGGCTGAGGTGACGGCGATAATGTCCTGAAGCGAGATATTCGCTAACTATGGTTTGCGAAATACTGGATGTATGCAAGTCGTGGAGCAACTTCCGCTCAATAATTGCCTGATAATGCTTCCCTGTAACAACCATATAGCCAACTCGTAATCCAGGCATTAAAGTTTTAGAAAAGGTGCTTAAATAAGTCACCAAATTATTTTTATCTAAAGCTTTAATTGGTGCTGGTACTGCATCAAAATTTATTCCTTCATAAGCATTATCTTCCAAAATTGGGCATTCATATTTTTCAGCTAATGCTAGTAATTGTTGACGATGATTTTGTGTAGTTGTCAATCCAGTTGGATTGTGAAACGTACTAATCGTATAAATTAATTTCGGGCGGTGGCTGTGGAGATATTGCTCTAATAAATCTAAATTCATTCCCTCCGCAGTCATGGGAATACCAATAATCTTAGCTCCTAAGTTTTCTAAAATAGAAATTGCACCATAATAAGTGGGAGCTTCCACAATCACCCAATCACCAGGTTGGACATAATAATTCATCGCTAATGACAACCCTTGCTGAGAGCCATTAGTAATAATTAAATTTTCGGGAAAAACCTCTAATCCTTGATGTACTAGCATTTGAGCAATTTGTCTGCACAGAGTTAGTTGTCCTTGAGGCATCTCGTGAGGAAAGAAAATATCAGCATCATCTTGTCTTAGCGCTCGTCTAGCAATGAGGTTAATATCTTTTGGTGGACGAGGATAACCATAGCCAAAATTAATTATTCCTGGCTGTGTTTGTGCTTGCACCAGTGGAGTGTACATATCATAAAAAGAACACTTTCCTGATTTTGTAATTATGACATTTTGCGCTGGAGCAAATTTAGATTCTAGGTTGGCGCTATTGAGAGAAATGGTGCTGACAAAATATCCTGAACCTTGACGAGCAGAAACAATTCCATCTGCTTCTAAAACGTTATATGCTTCAATAATCGTAAGTTTGTTAACTTGTAAACTTTCTGCCAGAGAACGGATAGAAGGGAGGCGATCGCCACTTTTGAGTGCGCCAGATTTAATGAGATGACTGATGCGTTAGCGTAGCTCGCCGTAGGCATCGCGGATCTGCAAATAAATCGGTTTTGGTGATTGCCGTTCTAATAAAATGTTCATTATGGCGCACTTGTCAATGACTAAATAATCATCAATATTGGCAATATAAACTATTTCTACCAACTTTACCTAGTACAGTTGAGAGTTTTTTTACTATACCAGCTGGAATGCGGTTTAACTGTACTAGATTAAATCTGCCAAAACTGTACCTTCTCAGTTGTCAATTATTACGTAAAAGTAAAACTAATAGTTCACTGTTTATCAGGTGCTTTCACTATGAATAAATTTAATGTTTTGTTAAATTTACAAAAATATTGGCAACATTTTGTTAATTGGATGGCTAGTGGTTCTGATCTGCAAGTATGGCAGGAATCAGACCGACGTGGTAACATTTCTTGTTGGCACGCCTACGATCCAATAACAGGACGCTCTGCCTGTTTTGGTTCTGAAGAAGAAATACGAATTTGGATTGACAAGTGTTATTACAGATAAAATATCTTGCCCATTAGTATCATAAATAGATAATTTTGAGAGTAAAAAGTTGCTATAGCAATCCTAAATCATTTGTGAAATTCTCTGTTTCTTTTCTTGGCATCTTGGCGACTTGGCGGTTCGATAGTTTTCACAATTTAAATAGGATTGCTTTAGTACAGCACAGCGTAAATAAGCTACCCTTTTGAAATATCAAAAACCCTGATATAAGAGTAATTTAATACTTATGCAAAAGTTATGTAACGAACCACTGAGGCGCAGAGAACACAGAGAGATAAGAGTTTGAGAGATATTTTATCTAAGTCCTATAATTACGAATTACCCAAAGCCTCCTCCTCCAGGAGTTTCTATTACAAAAACATCCCCAGGTTTCATCTCTACTGTTGCTGTGCTGTCTAAATTCTCTTCAATTCCATTCAGACGTTGTATCCAGTTTCGTCCTACTTTTCCTGTCTCTCCGCCATTTAATCCAAAGGGAGGCATAACTCGATGTCCTGAGAGAATATTAGCTGTCATAGGTTCTAAAAATCGGATGCGGCGGACAACTCCATTACCACCGGAATATTGCCCTTTACCACCACTATTGGAACGAAGACTAAAGCTTTCTAAAAGTACAGGATAACGGGTTTCTAAAACTTCTGGATCGGTCAAACGGGAGTTAGTCATGTGAGAATGAACACCATCAGTTCCATCAAAATCACTTCCTGCTCCTGAGCCGCCGCAGATAGTTTCATAATATTGATATTGCTCATTTCCAAAAGTAAAATTATTCATCGTTCCTTGAGAAGCAGCCATGACACCTAAAGCGCCATATAAAGCATCAACAATTGTTTGAGAAGTTTCTACATTACCCGCTACCACTGCTGCTGGATAAATTGGATTCAGCATACAGCCGCTCGGTATAATAATTTCTAGAGGGTTAAGACACCCGGCATTCAGAGGAATATTATCATCAACCAAAGTCCGAAAGACATATAAGACTGCGGCTTGAGTAACAGCTTTAGGAGCATTATAATTACTATTTAGTTGTCGAGAAGTGCCAGTAAAATCAATGGTAGCGCTGCGGCTTTCTTGATGAATTGTCACTTTTACTTGAATTATTGCTCCATTATCCATTTCATAAGTAAACGAGCCATTTTTAAGAAGATTGATAGCTTTTCTGACTGACTCCTCAGCATTTGCTTGGACAAACTTCATATAAGCTCGAACAGTTTCAATTCCATATTGTAAAACCATTTTATAAAGCTCTTGTCCTCCTCGTTCGTTGGCGGCAATTTGTGCCTTAAAATCAGCAATGTTTTGGTCAGGATTACGAGCAGGATAAATATGATTTGAAAGATGCTGTCTTACTGCGGCTTCTCGGAAACAGCCATCTTCAACCAAGAGAAAATTATCAAAAAGAATTCCTTCTTCTTCTACTGTGGTACTGTGAGGAGGCATTGAACCGGGGGTAATTCCACCGATATCTGCTTGATGTCCACGAGAAGCAACAAAAAATAGGGGTATGGGGCATGGATTATTTTCATTACTTTCTACAAAAACAGGGGTAATTGCAGTTACGTCGGGAAGGTGGGTTCCGCCATTATAGGGATTATTAGATAGATAGACATTTCCTGGTTTTAGGGTGTCGCCTTTATCATTAATTAAACTGCGGACACTTTCACTCATTGAGCCTAAATGTACGGGAATATGGGGTGCATTTGCTACTAGTAATCCCGATGAGTCAAAAATAGCGCAGGAGAAATCTAGCCTTTCTTTGATATTCACAGATGTTGCTGTATTTTGTAAAACAATTCCCATTTGTTCGGCGATAAACTGATAGAGATTTTTGAAGATTTCTAGACGAATGGGATCGGGTTTAGTTGTTATGTACATATTTGACTCCTATTATTTTAGGACTTACGAAATAACTCTCTGAAACTCTCATTCCTTCGTGTCCTTTGCGCCTTTGCGGTTCGTTTTTCCATTATTTTGCGTAAGTCCTGTATTTGCTAAGATTATCTACTAAAGTGATTAAAAGTAGTTAAATGAAAATTCGGTCTACTACACCTGATGACATATTCCTAATTTTTTCCTTTATCCAAAAGAAGTCTGAATTTGATAGAAAGATTGGTGCTTATTCTGGTGTTCTTCAAGTTACTGAGGATAAAATACGTAAAACAATTTTTGGAACAGTGCCTTTCTCTTATGTTTTATTTGCAGAAACCTCAGAGTGTGTGGTTGGGTTTGCTTTATATGGATTTAGATACTCATCTTTTGTAGGACAACCGAGTATCTGGCTTGATGATTTGTATGTAGACGAAGATATGAGAAGTCAGGGAGCAGGAGCCGCATTAATGAATTATTTAGCTCAAGTTGCAAAGGACAATGACTGTACCCATCTTGCCTGGAATGCTGATGTTCGCAACAGTCGCGGACTTAGTTTTTATGATAGGCTAGGTGCAAAAGTTACAGAGCAAAAAGGTACTCGCTGTTTTTTAACCTGGACACCACAAATACTTGCTGTATAAGCAGTTTATAGACGCTGTAAAATTAGATGATTATATTCAGTTAATATTGCTTGCCAATCAGGTTCCACTACAATTGTGCTAATTTTTTCAACAACGATCGCAGGCCCATTAATCCTATCTTCTGGTTGTAAATCTTCTCGTCGGTAAACAGGCGTATTATACCATCTATTAGCAGTAAACATCCTTACTACCTCAACGGCTTCGGGGGGTTGAAATAGAGAACGTGTACGAGTAATTAAGGGTTCTTCGGGTGTCTCCATTTTCTGAATTACCTCTACTGAGGCTGATTCGATAATTAAAGTTTTATCTAATTGAATGAAACCATAACGTGATTTATGTTCATTCTCAAATTTTTGCCGCATCAATACCACATCATGGGCAAAGTTAACGGTTAAGGTAGAGTTAGTTCCTTCATATTTTAAGTTAACTTTTTTTACTATTTCTGTTTGAGCATTAACTTCATTTATTTCACTTCTAGCTTGAGTTTCTAAATATTCCATTAACTGCTTTAATTTAGAAATTAATGCTTGGGTTAAAGGCTGTTCTACTCCTCCTTCTCTAATCGCCCGAACATCAGCTAATCCCATTCCATAAGCGGAGAGAACACCAGCATAAGGGTGAAGAAATATTTTTTTCATTCCCAAGGTATCAGCAATTAAACAAGCAACTTGTCCGCCTGCACCGCCAAAGCAACAAAGCACATATAGGCTAACATCATAACCCCGTTGCAGACTGATTTTTTTAATTGCATTCGCCATATTTTCCACTGCGATCGCAATAAATCCAGCCGCTACTTGTTCGGGAGTACAATGATTGAATGTGGCGGCTTGAATATCTTGGGCTAATTGGGTAAATTGCTGAATGACAGTATCTTTATCTAAAGGTAAATTCCCATCAATGCCAAAAACTGAGGGAAAATATTGTGGGTGGATTTTGCCCAACATCACATTAGCATCAGTAACCGTTAATGGCCCGCCGCGTCGGTAACAAGCAGGGCCAGGATTTGAACCAGCAGATTTAGGGCCGACACGATAACTAGAACCATCAAAAGAGAGAATTGAACCGCCTCCAGCCGCAATCGTATTAATTGCTAATACAGGAACTCGCATCCGCGCCCCAGCAATTTCGGAATCTAGTTGTCGTTCATACTCTCCTTTAAAGTGGGCGACATCTGTACTTGTCCCTCCCATATCAAATGTGATAACTGAGTCAAAACCTGCTCTTTTACTAGTTTGAATTGCGCCGACGATACCGCCAGCCGGGCCACTTAAAATACTATCTTTGCCTTGAAATTGTTGTGCTGCAACTAAACCGCCGTCAGATTTCATAAACATTAATTTTACTCTAGGTAACTGACTCGCTACTTGGTTTACATAGCGGCGTAGAATCGGAGTTAAATAAGCATCGACTACTGTTGTATCTCCTCGGCTAACTAATTTCATTAACGGACTAACTTGATGAGATACAGATATTTGTGTAAAGCCGATTTCTTGCGCGATTTGGGCTATTTTTTGTTCATGATCGGGATAGCGATCGCTGTGCATAAAAACAATAGCACAACTGCGAATCCCTGTATGGTAAACTGCTTGTAGGTCACTTTTGACTTGTTCAATATTTATGGGTATTAATTCAATTCCATTAGCATCATAACGTTCATCTATTTCAATCACCTGCTCATAAAGCATGGTTGCTAAAACAATATGACGAGCAAAGATGTTAGGACGGTTTTGGTAGCCAATTCGTAGCGCATCTTTAAAGCCTTTAGTGATGAGAAGAACGACGCGATCGCCTTTCCTTTCTAACAGAGCATTTGTTGCTACCGTTGTCCCCATTTTTACTACTTCTATCGCTTCAGTAGGAATGGCTTTGTTGCTAGCAATACCCATAATATCTCGAATACCTTGGATGGCTGCATCTTGATATTGTTCGGGATTTTCTGAAAGTAGTTTGTAGACTATAATCCATTGCTGATTAGGCAGAGGGACAATTAAAAAACTTTCGGGATATTTTGAAACTCCATCGATAATTGCTTGATTATTAGTAACAGCAACAATATCTGTGAATGTACCACCACGGTCAGCAAAAACCTTCAACATTACTCTGTTTCCTGTATAATCATCAAAATTTACGAAATAGCTCTAAGAGGATGTTTGAAAAGTCGTAATTGATGTATCAAATATTTCTTACCCCTCCCTTTATAAAGGCTACGGTAGAACAAACGTGCAGATCAAGAGACTTGTGTGTACACCGTAGCCTAAAAGGAGAGATGAAATGTATTGCTTGCATTCGAGAAGCGCTATAACTACTGATTGTGGGATAAGCATCTCATCCGCCTGTAACACTTCACGCTATTCTTGATCAAGCGTCAGCGAACTTTAAAAAGCATGGGTGGCAAATTAATTGTATTTGAAGGGGTGGAAGGCTGCGGCAAAACCAGCCAAATGCAGCTTTGTTCCCAGTGGTTGGAAAGTTTGGGTGTTTCTGTGGTGGTAACTCGTGAACCAGGGGGAACGGAGTTAGGCTTACATCTTCGCCGCTTGCTACTAGAGAAGGCAGAGGATAAACCAGTTGCAGAAGTGACAGAACTTTTATTATATGCTGCTGACCGATCGCAACACGTGGAACAAGAACTCAAGCCAAATCTCGCAGCAGGGAAATATATTTTATGCGATCGCTACACTGACTCTACCATTGCCTACCAAGGATATGGTCGCGGTCTGAATATGAGTTTAATCAATCAGCTTAATAATATTGCCACTGGTGGTTTAGAAAGTGACTTAACTATTTGGTTAGATGTCGATGTCGAAGTCGGACTTTCCCGCAAACGGGGAGATGGAGTAGGATTAGACCGCATTGAACAAGAAGCGATCGCTTTTCATCGCCGCGTTCAGCAAGGATACGCACATTTAGCAGCATCCCATCCCTCACGAATTGTTCGGGTAGATGGCAGCTTGAGTAAAGAAGCTGTGCAAGAGGTGATTCAAGGAATTTTGCGCGTACATCTGCACTTGGCGAAGTAGGCAGAAATAAACTTTCACTACTTACCTTTTTTCTCATCCAGTGCTTTCTGAATAGCTTCTCTGCAAAACTCAGGAGGGTCGTCTTGTTGCTGCACTTCTTCTTTCATTGTCTTAGTGATACGTAAATTTAATCTTTCGGTTAAGGCTTCTTCTCTGTCTGTAGTGAACGGTTTTAGATTCTCTGGCTTGCCCTTATTCTTGGTCATTTGTATAGAAATATAAATAATAAGATTTTCCACATGCCTACCAGTGGAAAATGTTTAGTTGGTGGATGTTCACCCTGGTAAAGTTTGCATCCACCGATACCACTTTTACAAATGGGTAATTCTATTTTATGTTCACAAGGTCAGAACTCGAAATCAAAACCACTGCTGAGTTGAGAGACTTGTGCAGGCGTTACGGATTAAAGCCTACTGGGAATGGAGGGTACAAGACTAGTTGGATTGTCACCTTGATGGCATTCCCACAGATAGCACTCTCTCAATTAAGGCAAGGACGAGGGTTAAAATCACCAGGCTTCAGTGTAATTCAATTCCTCGAAGGGGTCGTAGATGAGATGAACTCCCCCACTGATGAACAAGCGGCACTAATTAGGATAACTTTAGAGCGCAAAGCTATGAGCTACCCTGACCGATATGACCAAGAGAGTTTACTAAACTTGCACAAAGCTAAAATGCACCTTGAGATGGCTATCGGGCTGCTAAATCAGTAAATCCGTTGACGAACCGAAAGTAATTAGTCCCTAGCAACCTAAAGCTGGGGACTTTTTGCGATGTGAAACTTATTCATTGATTGAAATTCCAGAAGCTACACAACTTGTTCAGGCTAGCTAGGATTATCCGACTTGTATATAGCATCTACATTTACGCAAAGTATGGATGGTACCATGTTCGGGGAACTAATGGCGATCGCAGCCACTGCAAAAAATTATTGACTATGCCAAAGATTCAGATTAACGGGATTGATTTGTTCTACGACATTAAGGGAACGGGTGAGCCTTTGCTATTAATAGCTGGCTTCCTTTGCGATCATGCCTATTGGTCACTGCTCATGCCATCGCTAGTTTCGCAATATCAAGTTATTCGTTTAGACAACCGAGGTATGGGGCGAAGTTCTGCCCCCGAAACGCCCTATAATCTGAAGCAGATGGCTAATGACGTTGCTGCATTGCTCGATCATCTTGCGATCGATAAGGTGCATTTAGCAGGTCATTCAATGGGTGGTCAGATAGCGCAAGAGTTAGTGTTAGCACATCCTGAAAAAGTACAAAGTCTGATGCTACTTTCATCCTTGGCAAAAGGTGATGGATTATTTAACAGCATCATTGAGACTTGGGGCGATCTCTGCGGTAATGTAGACTTGAAACTTTACGAAAAAGTCATCTTACCCTGGATATTTACAGATACCTTCTACTCGATTCCTGGAATGATTGAAGGTCTAATTGAATTTGCAATCAGATATCCTTTCCCACCAGAGGCTCATTCACTCCATCATCACAGCCGAGCTATGCTTGACTTCGACACAACAGACCGCCTTCAACAAATTCATTGTCCTACCCTAGTTCTAGTTGGGAAACAAGACATTCTTACCCCGCTAAAATTTTCCCGGCAACTTGCTCAAGGCATTCCTAACGCTGAACTTGTAATCCTCGAACGTGGGGGTCATGGCTTCTTAATTGAGTCGCCGGATACTGTGATTTCAGCCATGCTTAACTTCCTGCGAAAATTGAAGCCAGCTTACACCGTTTCTTTGTGAAGCTGTGCCAAATCTCTTAATTTCTTATTTCTTGGCGTACTTGGCGTACTTGGCGGTTCGTTCTTTATTTCTTGCACTATTAAGCGCATCTTCATACAGAATTGGTATTACACTGTGTAATCAATAAAACTGCTTCTATAAAACAATACAGTACAGTTAGGGTTTGTTGGGTTTCGCTGCCGCTCAACCCAACCTACTACTAAAAATCGATCATCCTTACCCATCTTTTATTAAAAATTATGAATTACGAATTGAAATATTCAGCGAGTTTCTAATTTAGCAACTCGCGCCTCTAATTTATTGACTTGTTGCTTCAATTCAACCACCAAAGTTGCCAACCGATCAAACATCGGATCTTGCTGTGATAAATTCCCTCTGGAACCACTTGATTGTCGTGGGGTAAGTGTTGTTCTTCGGGATGGAGATTGGCGACCTCGACCGAGTTGAGACTCTATCTGATTTAATCGTGACTCGACACGATTCAAGTCCGCTTCCAGGTTGTAGATGCGGGAGTTCACTTGCTGCGATGAAGCAGTGTTTCCCAATAACCCACCCCAGATAATTGTTGCTAAAATCCCAGCAAGTATTAGCACTTGGATTTTTTTCATAACAATCTATTTAATCTATTTAGACAGCATCTGTTAGTATGGCTACAGAGTAAAGATCTATAGCCACTTAACTTATTTATCCTTTACTAAATTAGAAAATAGCTTCTGCCAATCGATATACTTAACAGTATACTCTGCCTGTTTTACCTCTAAAGTGACATTACAAGCTTCTGCTAGTTTAAGCGCTTGCACGCAAAGTTCTGCCACATCCTCACGGCTGATTTTGCCCTTAATATTATCACCTTGCTCGAATATTAATTCCTTACCCCCTGGTTCCTCAGTTAAAGCACAAGGTCTAATAATCGTATAAGGAATTCCGCTTTCTCTTAAACTATCTTCTCCCTTCAACTTCCAAGTTAAAATTCCTCCCAATTGGTCATTTAATTTCACTGCTGGCGGTTCTTCATCTAAATTAATGCCAGGGCGGCCAGGACGAGTCACGCCTGCTGAACTGACTAAAATAAATTGTGGAAAAGTTGTCCCGCCATAAGCTTTAATTGATTCCAACTCCAAAGTAAAACCACCTGGAGAAAATTTTGGATTCAAAGCCCCATCATGTTCAAATTTGCTCAACATCAGTTGGAATGAACAAATTCTACTCTGCTCAATTGGCGGCGCATCTTTGACAGTTTTTGCCCGAAAGACGGGAATCAAATCTGCAAATGGAATGTGAACATCTATCCAGGTATTAGCTACTGTATCAAAAGAATAGCTATAGCCAATACCATCCCATTTTGTATCTGTTCGTAGGAAGATTTTATAACGCTGACCATCACCTTTGACGCGCAATTTCACACCTTCATGACCTGATAAGTTGAAAGGTGGATCAAAATTTTTAGTTCTTACAGAAGCAAATCCGCCAGAATTAGCGGTGGAGACATTACCCGCAAATAAAGCTTTATTTTCTACTAATTGGATATTACTAGCACTCACGCCACCCATGACGACATCATCCAACGCCCCCCAGTTATCTTTCAATTCTGCTGATGGCTTGGTGAAATCAAATATTAATTTTTCGTTTGCTTGGGGTAGATATTTTGCAGCCGCTTGGACTAAGTTTTTGACACCTTGATATTCGACATTTTCTGGAGTGTCGCCAACAATTTCTGGCTGGTAAAATTTAACACCTTGATTATATTTGGCTCTATCTGGTGTGTCTCCCTCTACTGGTTGTACGCGCACTGCTGTGCAACAAACTACAGCTTGAATATCAGCCATAACTAAAGGAGTTAAGGTTTCTGGTTGTGTGATATCCGCAACTACTAAGTCTATATCATTACCAAGAATTGACCGCGCTTTGTCAATATCTCGAACTAGGGCGCGAACTTTATAACCCTGTTGGAGCGATCGCTGCACCACTCGTTTACCTACACCACCTGTTGCACCTGCTACAAGTATTACACCCACGTTTCTCCCTCCATTGGGTCTATCTTGATTATCCTTGGGACGACCTTGGATTAACTGCTGTACCCAGTTAAGAAAAGGAATTACCTCAAAGTAAGTCAGGGTTTCGATAAACCTGCCTAAATCCCATTGAGAACGATTTTTGTCAGTCATATTTGCGTCCTCATAACTTTCTTAAGTCTAGCCCAATGTCTGTTTCTCAAAATCCTCCGGTACTCAGAATTTTGCTTTATCAGAAAAATGGGTTTAAAACCTCGTGTTTCCAGCAGGGCTTTAAAGTAATGAGTAAGGAGTAATGAGTGGATGAAAAATGGGTATTTACTCATTACTCATTACTCCAGAATCACTCAATTACGTAGGATACTTAATTATGTGTTCCTAATCAAACGGTAATTTACTTATGAGCAAACTTGAAGACATTCAAGCTGAGTACGAAAAGTTTCCCGAAGAATTTGAGAGTGTAATTATTAGTACTGTAAGCGCTCAAGCACAACCTAATGCTAGTTATGCTCCCTTTGTAATGGATGATTCCAAGAATATCTATATTTACGTCAGTGGTCTTTCAACTCATACCAAAAATCTCTATGCTAATCCTCATGTTAGTGTCTTATTTATCGAAGATGAAGCCAAGAGTAATCTAATTTTTGCCCGTCGTCGTTTGAGTTTTGATTGTACCGCAACTTTAATCGAGCGTGAAACCGACAAGTGGAATCAAATTGTCGGGCAATTTCAAGGGCGGTTTGGTCAAATTATCGAGGTTTTGCGTGGCTTGCCTGACTTTCGGATTTTCCAGCTAACTCCTACTGAAGGTCGTTTTGTAGTTGGTTTTGGCGGAGCATATCACATCAGTGGTGATAACCTCCATCAACTCGTTCAGATCACAGGAGATGCTGACAAAAAGTAGAGATGATATGTGACTGCGATCGCAACCAAGTAGAACGTTCGCGTAGCCTCTCCAAGAGTTGCGATCGCTTCACTTCATTCGTAATGACAACTAATTACTCGGATATGATATAAATCCTAATTTTATGTCAATACAGTTTAGAAAAGACCAAAACCCTTGTAGAGACGGCGATTTATCGCGTCTTGTAGATATTGAAAAACCTGCTAATCTTTTGAAAAGACTAGCAGGCATGGCTTATCATCAATCGGAGCGGCGGGATTCGAACCCACGACCTCCACTACCCCAAAGTGGCGCGCTACCAAGCTGCGCTACGCCCCGGTCAGAATTACTATCATATAACAAAACTCTAGGAAAATCAATAGGCAACTTTAAAAAACTTTAAGCATCCCAGCAGCTTGCAGCAAATCTGGAACAGCAGAAGCATCCCATTTACCCTCTACACCTCGCCCAGTATTCAAGATGAAACGCAGACTGTAATCATGAGGATAGCCTTCCACCTCCATCCATAATAAATCGCTTTCAGCTTCACAAGCAATTTTTTCCTCTTCCATTAATTCAGTTGCGAGTTGCTTCATAGTGTCTGCTAACTGTGCCAGCAGACGGCAAAAATCATTCAACTCGGCTTCGGTTAACTCAATTGCCCAATTATCTGTACCAACTAAACCTTGAAATTCAGTTGCATCAGGATTCCAGCCAATACGCCAACCAGATCCGGTTTTTATAACACGTTCCATAACTTCTAATTCCACTATTTCAGTAGTTCAGCACCTCCTCGTTGGGGTAACTGTGGGGTAGTCGATGTACTAGGAATAGGTACGGTGTTAGGGCTAGGGGATTGGGTATTTTGGGAAGTAGGATTAAATATATTAACTAGGACTTGCACTAGGGCATCTCTTTGACTGCGGTTGAGACGTGCGATCGCAGCTTTATCACCATTAATAGGATTTTCCCGTAGTGAATCATTCCCCGGATAGGTAGTATCATACATAATTTCATTCGCACCCAGGTAATCAGCTAAAGTCAGCTTCCAATCCAAGCGATAAATTGGGGCACGCCCTTTGGTATAAACGTGATATCTAATTAAACGATTTGCTAGGGTGTTGTTTTCGTCAACTTTCCCATTTTCTCTACTGATATACTTGTTTTCCCGTGGTAAATCTGGCAATTGCTGATAAACAACCTGCCAAACATCGCTAGGAGTGATTCTTTGAGCAGAAGCAGGTTGAATACTAAATAAATTTCTATGTAGTGATTTATCCGCCCCTGAACCAAAAACAATTACACTCATTACCATTAAGGAAAGTAGTAATGGTATTAGCAGTAGCGGAGCCTTTAGCCTGTGCTGAGTTACGAGTTTTGAGAGAATTGATCTAGGTAGAATTTTTTTCTTGCTCATAGAACGATATTTTGAAATGAGAGTGCTATCAAATTGCATTTTTACTCAGCCGAGGCTAAACGCCCCGCTAACGCTAACAGCACTCTCAACTCGTTTATGTTTTTATAATTCGCCAATAATCTCTGGCTGAGTCAATTCATCGGACATTTCGATAATTGCCCTTAGCACTGGCTTCATCATCGCATCTTCGTTATTTTCAAAGTCTTCATAACGCCGACGTTTAGCACGATTTGCCACCTGAACCGTAATGCGGTAACGATTTGAGGCTGCACTAATCAGATCCTCAGCACGATGCATAATCTGAGACTGAGTTGTCTCGAACTTAGAACGCTTTAGCATAATTCAGTGGTTCTTGGGGTCATTCCCCAGTGTAGCAGTACTGATAAATCTGCTGCTTTATATTTAATTAATCGCCAGCACCTCTCTATTGATAGAGGCTAAGAACTTTCAGTCAATTTATAAGTTACTTATAATACTACCTGACACATAACTTATGGCTGACCTTCTGGAAACTGCTCTCAGTGCGGGAAACTTCAATACTCTGGTGAAGGCTGCTAAAGCTGCAAATCTCCTAGAAATTCTTAAGAGTCCTGGTTCTTTCACAGTATTTGCACCAACTGACGAAGCCTTTGCCAATCTGCCAGAAGGAACTTTAGATTCGCTACTCAAAGATATCCCCAAGCTTCAGAAAGTTGTGGCGTATCATGTCGCTAGTGGGGATGTTAGGTCTGATGATTTGCTACAGATTAATGAGGCAGAAACCTTAGAGGGGTCAATTGTAGGCATTGAATCTGCCGACGGCAAAATTAAGGTGAATAACGCGAATATTCTCAAAACAGACATTTTGGCAGACAATGGCGTGATCCATGTTATTGATGCGGTGTTGATGCCTGCAATGGTAGCAGGGAGTTAAGAGTAGGGGAGTAGGTTAGGACTGACGCATAACAATAGCCGAAAAGAAAATTTTCTTTTTAAGACAATTCATAAATTGCCTCTACAGATATAGTTTTGCGTAAGTCCTAGTTTTATAGGTGAGAAGTTGCAGTAAGTCATTACCTTTTTTACCTCCCATGCCTTCTGCCTCTTTCCTACTCCTGTCAGCATCTCATGTCTTTAACAATGCTGACTTTATGGGAGACACTAGCCCTAAAAAATACAAGCACTTAGGTTTTCTACACAAAACTTAATATTTACCAATTTTAGCTAAATATCCTCTCAGGCATTGCTCTGGGAGGGTTTGTGTTATTGTTTTAAAAATCTAATCGATAGATGATGCTTGATTATTATTAACAAAACCTATGAATAGCCTCTACCCTTTGGTAGATTTAACATTAAGAATAAATTTTTTTATACAATACGCAGATTATACGGACAATGCCCCAGGTAGTTTTAGTTAACCCACAAATTCCTCCTAATACAGGTAATATTGCCCGTACTTGTGCCGCAACAGGTACGGAGTTGCATTTAGTAGGGCCCTTGGGATTTGAAATTAGCGATCGCTACCTCAAAAGAGCCGGATTGGATTACTGGCCTTATGTCAAGCTGCATTATCATGAATCCCTAGAAGCCTTTAAAATCGTACATCAAGAGCGTGGTGGCAGATGGCTAGGTTATACCGTTGGTGGGAATTGTAGTTACGTCAGCTTTCAATTTCAAGCCGATGATTGGCTACTTTTTGGTAGTGAAACTACAGGTTTACCACCAACAATTTTGTCAGATTGCGATGCTACTCTGTATATTCCCATGAGCCAACCAGGGGTTCGCAGCTTGAATCTGTCAGTGAGTGTGGCAATTGGCTTATTTGAAACCCGTCGTCAGTTAGGCTATCTACAATAGTTGTTTACCTTCACAGTTATAAGTATATTTACTTACAGAACCCACAGATATCTATCTCAATAAGAGAATTGTGGCAGCGAAGATTTTTTGTTTACGGCAAAATATGTAAAAGAATATACTATAAATTGGTTTTATTCGCTAATTGTAGTGGAAGATACTTACAAAGAAAGGAAGGTTGTTATAAGAAATTTATATATAAAACTTGAGATAATGCCAAATTTGAATGATAGATTTTGATGAATTTGAAGCATCTTCAAAGAGGAACAAAAAGGCTAAAGTCCAGTCATGTACTGCACTTGAGCTTTTTAGCTCGAAAGACGCTCGAAAGCAACTAAAAAGTAGCCCATAGTTAATACGGTTGTTTTTTAGGGAATAATCAACGTAAAGTCTCGTGTTGAGAAGACTGATTGGGTAGAAATATCTTGAAGATATCTACAGCAGGGGGCATAACTTTTCCAGGGGTCGCAGCATTTTAATTCTCAGCAGCGACTATGGACTTGGCAAATCATTTGTCTAGTCCCCGTGATTGACGCAAGACAAGCGCGGATAATGGTAAAGAGTAAAACGTCCTAAGTGGTGTTAGGAGTGGTTCGGACAAGTAGACATAGCAAACTTTAAGTTTTGCTAATACAAGTAAACTTGTCTAAATCAGAGAAGCAGGTTAATCTTGCGTAAGCATCTCTGGTGAATGTGATCTTGATCTATCATTTGTTGTGATCTAAATCATTGACTAGTATCCAACTGAAAAATCAAGGTCAGTTAAGCGCTAGTGATCATAGGAGGTCGTCTTTGAAACGAGCATTAAAAAAGAGAGTAAAAGCTGTGTTGAACAATAACCCCAACAGCGATGATGCCCCGGTAGAACTGCTAAATGTGATGAATCCAAAAGTTAACCGCCGGGTGCGGACAAAAGCCGCCATGATTGGCTTGGCAATCTCTATGGGAGCAACCAGCCTTTTGGTGACTCGACAAAGCGATCAAGCCCAAGCAGCAGTGCCAGTAGGCAGCCAAAAGGCAACAACGATTCCTGCTGTTCCTGACACTGAGGTGAAATTCGCCTCCACAAAGCTGGAGTCCCAAGCAGTCTCATCAGCGAGCGTGCCGGAAAATCCTGTGATCGTGGAACCAACGGCAGTCTCACAAGTGCCTGGGCTTGAAGCTAAATGGCAAGTCGCGGCAAATGGAATGTCTTTGCAACTTCCAGCATCAGAAACATTTTCCCCAGCAACAGCGAGTTATAAAAATTCCACCAACCTGAAGCCGCAAGTGGCACAAGGATTGAACAACACATTAGCTGAGACTAGTTTCCCAACAGTCAATAATTTGTCCGACTATAGTACTGATGGTGTTGGCAGTACAAACGTATTATTGGATGCCCAGCCACAAACAGTAGCAACATCTGGTGCAGTCAACAGTGAAATAAATGCACAACTTAAGGCGCAGCAAGAGTTTGCACTGAATCGCTTACAAGAAAAATCTAATCGATTAAGAAAAAGTTTGGCGCAGTTGCAGTCTGGAGAGACTGAAAACTTATCACAAGCTGATATTGGTTTAGCGCAGGCGACGACTGGAGTTGAGAAAACTGCATTAGCCCAGCCCATTACTTCTGACGATGCAAGCAAAGCGAACTTGATATCGAAGTTAAAACAGAAGAATCAAACGAGCGCAATTGTACCAGTACCAGCAACACCAACAGTTGTTGCGTCCTCGGCTCGAACCACCTACGAAGTTAAGCCTGGAGATACACTAGCAGCGATCGCCAGCAGATACAATACTTCAGTATCGGAACTAGTTAAGGCAAATAGCCTCAATAATCCAAATGAACTGAAAATTAGTCAACAACTAATTATTCCTGCCGGTCAAGTTGAGGTAACTGTAGCAAGTCAACCCACTATAGTGGCTCAACCCACTGTAGCGAGTCAACCTACTTTTGTAGAGTCCAACAAAACTCCAAAAGTAGCTACCTCTCCTATGAACATCGGTAGTGCCAACTCCTATCTACCTACTCCTCAATCACCTCCTATTGCCGATAATAGCAGCGTTGCCGCCCCTACACCGGTAATTGCGAACAATGAGATTCAGGCAAATAGTACCACCGAGTTAGAAGTAGCTCCTACCGCTCCTAAGTCTTATGGTGTTGGTGGTGACATTCCAGTGCCAACAGCTTTTGCCCAAATGCAACAGCCTAAAACACCAGCAAATAGGATAGCAAGGGGAAACAACAATGACCGTTTGCGGGGCTTGCAAGCGGAAATTCAAAGATTACAGCAGAAATATCGCGCTCAACAGGCTGGTAATTTAGTTGTGCCAGCAGCTAGCGAAGTTAATAATGCTGCAATGCTTACTCCTGTTTCTACGCCTAATGTCCCAGTACCTAACACTGTGGCTCGTTCAAATAGTGTAGCAATACCAATTCCAGTTCCTACACCTATTAGAGCTACCTATAGCGCTCAACCAATTAAGCCCCAATTCCGTACAACTGTACGTCCTACAGAAGCGGTAAATCCAGAGTTCTTGCCTAATCTCGGTTCTGCTAGTCAATGGACTCCTGCTCGCACTCAATCTGCCACAAGAGTTGCAACTCCTTCTGGAAGAGTAAATGCCTCTGACTCTTTAGGAAAGATGCGAGGAACCACAGTTACTCCACAGATATTACCGCCTTTGGCAGCAGTGGATCAGTATTTGCCCAGACCAATTGACGAACTTACACCTCCTCCATCTTCCTCAACCGTAGCTCACACATGGCCGGCAAAAGGTACTCTTACCTCTGGTTATGGCTGGCGTTGGGGTAGAATGCACAAAGGAATTGACATTGCTAACTCCACTGGTACGCCAGTTGTCGCCTCAGCAGAGGGTACGATAGAAAAAGCAGGCTGGAATAATGGTGGTTATGGCAACTTAGTCGAAATCCGCCATCCTGATGGCAGCACGACTCGTTATGCTCATAACAGCAAAATTCTCGTGCAACCTGGTCAGCAGGTGAATCAAGGAGAAACAATTGCTTTAATGGGTAGCACCGGTCACAGTACTGGCCCACACACCCACTTTGAAATCCATAAATCAGGCAAGGGTGCTGTTAACCCAATAGCGATGTTGCCTGATCGCATATAATTTCTTGGCTTTCTGTAACTAAGTTATACCTTGTTAATTGAGGGAGTTTACCTCCCTCTTTTGCCTTTCATGACCTTAACAGGAATGAAAGCTGTAAGAAATTTGCAAAAGGGCTAGTCTTGAGCAAATTTGTATGCTACACTAGTCTATGATTTGAAGATACATGGCTCAGTAGCTCAGTTGGTTAGAGCGCGGGACTCATAAGCCTGAGGTCGTTGGTTCAATTCCAACCTGAGCCACTTTAAAAGAATGATTATATTAAGAGTTTCAGCTTCTGTACATTGGTGATCATAGAAGCTGAATCTTTGTTTTAACTCTCCTTTGACTATCCAATGACTATGAAATGACTATGATCATTCAACAGCGTGATAGTCATGAAAGTTGGAATTGAAGCCTTGCAAGGTCGTTTAAGATTAAGATTTCCTAGAGTTCTGCTCAATGGTAATCAGAAATACTTATCTTTGAATTTAGCTGACACTCCCGAAAATAGAGTGGTTGTTGAAATTAAGGCGCATCAAGCTGAGTTAGATATCCTATCTGGTCATTTTGATGACAATTATAATTTAATGATGCTCATCCTTAAACTATACTGATAAAGTAGGCAGACTTAAGAGCAAATACTCTGACAAAATTGCGATGTCTACGACGGGCTACGCCTACGCACCAAAAAACAATTAGCAAAATGAAGTAAACCTGTAGCAGTTATTCTAGAGAAAGCTAGAGTTCTGAAGTTTTGGCATATTTGAGCTACCCGAAATCATCAGAGAATAATGGCACATTATAAAATTTAAACTTTTGGTCTACTGTAATTATTGTTAAACCTTCTACCAAAGCTTGAGCAATTAACATCCTATCAAAAGGATCTTTATGGTGTAGAGGCAAATCAGCAACCTTTATTCCATGTGCCAATGTCATAGACAAAATCTCAAACTGACTGAAGCGCAAAGCCTCCTCCAAATTACCAGGAGCAATTAACTTTCCTAAAGACTGTTTAATTGAAATCTCCCAAGCACTAATCGCACTGACGAAAATTACATTTTCAGGATTAGCAATTATTTTTCGCACCCGATCTGACAATTTAGAATCATTTTCTAAAAACCACAATAAAATATGAGTATCTAACAAAAAACTCACTACTCATCCCCATAAAACGCTGCAATTACTTCTTCTGGAGTCTCATCAAAATCATTAGCAATCTTAACTTTTCCCTGCCAAAAACCCGCAATTCTTGGCTTTAAGGCATCATTTAAATCAACTTTAGTAACTGTAGGGTCAGGTTGAGTCAAAGGCAAAACTTTTGCCAAAGGGACACCCTGATGAGTTAGGGTAACTTCAACATTATTTTGGATATCTGACAATAAATCAGCTAAATTATCAGATAAGTCAGCAATATCAAAAGTTTTTGGTGACATTTGGCTTATGCTCTCCTGATTATCAGCATTATAACCAATAAAATCTAGCCTCACTGAAGATGAATTTGAATAGTATTGGACGATGAATAATGATTAAAAAATATCAAAAGTGTTAATCGTTAACACGGTAAATAATTATTTAAAAACGGCTCAGTTCCCTGTTGCCACAACTCCAGCCAATCATAAAATTACAAATTATTTTTGTATGTGGCGAATTACTTCAGCAACTGAGCAAGCTTGAGCGATCGCACCTCTGGGTGTATGAGGTGCATCACCATCAAATATCTCAGAAATAGAACCAAGACAACCGCTAGATAAGAAGTGATCTAGCAGAGGTTGCCAATCAAAAGGCAGCGATTGTTGTGGATAAAAACGTTGCCAAGCCCGAATATATGGCCCAATTAGCCAAGCCCAAACAGTGCCTTGGTGGTAAGCGCGATCGCGTTGCTCTTGATTACCCTCATATCTGCCTTTGTATTCAGGATCTCCTGGATCGAGGCTACGAAGACCATAAGGGGTAAGTAAGCTGATAGTTGCCAAATCTAGTACCTGACATCCTTGCTGTACAGAAAAGCCACAATGATGCAGCGACAGCGCTAAAACCGCATTGGGACGAATTTGAAAATTCCGGCGATCGTCCGGCTCAATAGTATCGTACAAATAACCCAGCTGAGGATTCCAGAACTTTTGCAACGAGGTTTTAACCTTTTGTGCTTGTAAAGCATAACGCTGTGCTTGCTTAGTGAGACGCACGGGATCGCCAAAATTAAGCTGGCTTAAGCGTTCTGCCCACTGACTCAGCCAACATAAAGCTGAATACCACAGCGCATTGATTTCCACTGGCTTACCGTAACGCGGAGTAACAGGGTGTGCCCCAATTACTACATCCATCCAAGTGAGGGCTACACCACGAGCATCCCAACTAATTAGCCCATCAATAGCATCAACTTGGATATTGTAGTGTGTACCACCAACAAAGGCTTTGTGGATTTGTTGGACTATGGGGAATTGCTCTGCCAAAAACTCCCAGTCTTCAGTCGCTTCTAAATAAAGCCCTAAAGTTTCAATCCACCACAGCGCCGCATCAATGCTGTTATAAAGTGGTTCACCATCGGCATCAGGAAAGGCATTAGGCATCAAACCGTGGCGACAGTAATGCCCAAAACTCCGTAATACTTTTTTTGCCAGTTCAAAGCGCTGTGGAACTAGTGCCAACCCAGGTAAGGCGATTAATATGTCGCGTCCTCGCTCATTAAACCAGTGATAACCAGCAATGATTGTGGGGTTGGGGTCTGCAATTGAGGCTCGATAGACGATAAAGCGATCGCTTGCTTTAAGTAGTTGTTGCCAGAGTGGGGAGTGGGGAAGAAGCAGGGGAGCAGGGAGCAGGGAGCAGGGGGAAAATTCCTCTCCTTTACACCCTTCCCTTTGCGTCTCTCGCTCTTCTGCTTCTTTGCCTCCCTCTCTCCATCCAAAAATTTGGGAGAGCCGGTCTTGCTCGGCTTCCACGGCTTCTGCAAAGGTTGCGGAGGTGAGAACACCTGCCATTGAGTCGGGGAAACCTACTCGCGCTTCTAGTGTTACCACATCTCTTGGTTGCAGTGCGACTATCAAGTAACCAGGACTGTAGAGGTCTTCCTTGTCGCCTAATCCTCGTTTTGTCTCCTCAGAAAATCCATAATTCCAATACCAAACTGCATCTGGTTGATATTTGCCTTGCGTCCAGCGCAAGTGCCAAGGGATACCGAAATTGTCTGATTTTTTGGCTTGCAGACAGACTTGCTGTTGTCCAAGCAATTCTGAGAATTGTAATCCTGAACTAGCAGTTTGCTGGTGGTGAAAATCACGTTCTGCTATCAGCAGTCGCAGCCGTAAAATTGCTGTTTCACTTCCGTCATAGCAATATTGGATTAAGGTTCGATCGGATAATTGGGATTGGGCAGAAGAGGCAGAGGGGTGGGGGGAAGGGTGCAGAAGAAAGGAATTTTCCCCCTGCTCCCTGCTCCCTGCTCCCTGCTCCCTGCTCCCCACTAATCCATAAGGCATCACCAATTGCCTGCTTAATTGCCAGTTATCTCGACCCCAAATCCATTTCGGAACTGGGTTAATATCAAAACAACGCAACAGTTCGTAGCCTGTCGGTTCAATCTGACCGTTACCCCAAACATTTGTCCCCAGTGCTACAACGCTCCTGGATACTTCTAAGCTAGCGTCTAGGTGTGAAAACAGCAGAGTTCGCCCAGAAGGTGGGTTTGTAGCGCTAAATAGCCAACCGTGATAAGTGCGTGTGCGGACATCAGAAATTGTTCCACTGGCAAAACTTCCTAAGCCATTGGTAAGCAACCATTCTCTTGTATCTAAATCAGGCATTGGCTACTCAAAATCGTTATGAGTATGATATAGTCGTAACAGATCGTAATTAAACTGTGAGAGCGTGGATGGGCGAGTTTTACTTGACCCGTATTTCAACGCTATTAAACCGATAAAGGAGAATTAGGTTAATGTCCCTTACTTACGGAACCGAAGGAAGCCTCCGCGTTGGCCAACAAGCTCCCGATTTCACAGCAACGGCTGTAGTAGATCAGGAATTTAAGACAATAAAACTTTCCGATTATCGCGGTAAGTATGTCGTCCTATTTTTCTACCCACTAGACTTTACCTTTGTTTGCCCTACTGAAATCACAGCATTTAGCGATCGCTACGAAGAATTCAAGAAAATCAATACCGAAGTCCTTGGGGCTTCCGTTGACAGTGAATTCTCCCACCTAGCTTGGATTCAAACAGATCGGAAGTCTGGTGGTGTTGGCGACTTAAATTATCCTCTAGTCTCAGACATCAAGAAAGAGATTAGCGCCGCTTACAACGTTCTTGATCCAGCAGCTGGTATTGCCTTGCGTGGTCTGTTCATCATCGATAAAGATGGTATCATACAGCACGCTACCATCAACAACCTAGCTTTTGGTCGCAGCGTTGACGAAACCCTGCGGACATTACAAGCAATTCAATATGTTCAATCTCACCCCGATGAAGTTTGCCCAGCTGGTTGGCAACCTGGTGATAAGACAATGAATCCTGATCCAGTGAAGTCTAAAGTTTACTTCTCTGCTGTTTAACTTTCGTTAGCAAACTCTAATCCAAGTTGTTGGAGTTGAGAGCAAAATCAATGAAAACCACAGATAAACAGAGATACACATGAAACAGTGTCAACCTCTGTATGTATCTGTGGTTTTTTATTAAAATAGTATTCAAATAATTAGGGTTAAAAATATGTTGACTTCAACTGATTTTAGTGGCTTATTAAATGAGCGCTTCTTCCGCAATTTTTTACCAGTTCCAGCTAGACATCAACTCAGGTTGGGAGTAGGAACACCTGATTTTCAACTGCCAGATATTACCAACGGAACTTTAGTAAAATTGTCTGATTATAAAGGCAAGCAACCAGTATTACTCGCCTTTACCCGCATCTTTACTGAAAAACAATATTGCCCCTTTTGTTTTCCTCATATCAAAGCCTTGAATGAGAATTATGAGCAGTTTAAAAATCGCGGTATAGAAGTTTTAATGATTACTAGTACCGATGAACGGCAGAGTCAAATTGTTGTGAAGGATTTAGGCTTAAAAATGCCATTGTTGAGCGATCCTAGTTGTCGAGTATTTCATACCTATCAAGTAGGACAAGCACTAGGAGCGCCTTTACCAGCCCAGTTTGTATTAGATAAAGAAGGCAAACTTAACTACTGGCATTTATTCTCTTTTCTGGATCACAATGCTAGTATTGAGACTTTGTTAGAACAATTTAATTGAGTATAAGGTGTAAAATTAATTGGCAATGCCCACCCTACTGATAAAACTGTGAGGTTTTATGGTGTTAACCCTTTACCATTCGCCAATTTCTCCTAACTCCCGCCGTGTTTGGATTACTCTGCTGGAAAAAGGACTTGAATTTGAATTAGTAGATATAAAGCTGGATGGGGAACAGTTTACACCAGAGTTTTTGGCAATTAACCCTTTTCATCACATTCCAGCTTTGGTGGATGATGGCTTTAATGTAGTGGAATCTTTGGCAATTCTGGACTATTTAGAGGCAAAGTACCCCACGCCTGCGATGTTGCCTAAAGATGCCAAGGATTTAGCGATCGCACGCATGGTACAACTGGTAACTGTAAATGAGCTTTTGCCAGCAGCCACGACGTTTTTACCTCAGATATTAGGTTTGCCTGGAGCAGATCCAGAAAAAATCGAGAAGGCACAGCGTAGAATTGCCAGAGTGCTGAAGTTTTTTGAAAATTTATTAGATGATCGCCCTTATTTCGCTAGTCACAACCTCACTCTCGCCGAAGTTGTGGCTGGAACTGTAGTAGATGTACTGCCAAGTGTTGGAATTTCCTTAAGTGAATATCCAAAATTAAATGCTTGGCACGATCGCTTAATTTTACGTCCATCGTGGCAAGCTACCGAGTCTACACCAGAGGCAATGGAAGCGTTTAAGTCTGTTATTGTAGCGAGAAATACGCGACAAACTCAGACCTAATCAATGTAGAAACGGTAAAATTTACCGTTTCTACAATTCGAAATTTTCACAGCTTGACTTGCTGCAAATGACTGCGGGGATTATAAGTACGTATAGCCCGGATTTTTTCATAATATTCCCGCTCTTGTTGGCTGAGGTCTTTTGGTGGTGCGATCGCCACCTTCACCAACTGATCGCCACGTCCACCCTTGGCAAGAGGCCAACCTTTGCCACGCAAACGCAGCGATTGTCCAGAACGCACTCCGGCTGGTAGTTTGACATTAACTGAACCATCGGGAGTGGGTACATCAATAGACGCTCCCAGCGTAGCTTCATCTGGTGTGATTGCCACTTCACACACCAAGTTATCGCCTTCCATTTGGAAGAACGAGTGGGACTGAAGTTCGACTTTTAAGTATAAATCGCCTCGTTGTTGAGTCATCGGGTTTATTTGACCTTTACCCCGCACACGCAGGCGAGTACCGGGTTTAGCCCCAGATGGGATACGAACATCAATTGTCTCGTTACCTAAACTGAAACGCTTTTGCACACCATTAAATGCTTCTGCAAAAGTTAGGGTGATTATAGCTTCGCTATCCTGGGAAGTACCCGCGCCTGGATCTTGAAACCCATAATCGTTAAAGCCACCAAAACCACTTGTAGCACCTGTAGGAGGGCGATAAGAAGAGTAACTTTGTGAGTAACTTTGCCGCCCACCTCCACCACGAGGCGCAGCACCGCCAAAGCGTCCTAGCAACTCATTAATGAACTCATCAAAATTGCCGTATTGACTGAAGTCAAAGCCACCCATATCAGCACCAACGCCACCGCCGGATGGGAAACCTTCGCCAGCTTGCTTCCAATATTGACCGAATTGGTCATATTTTTTGCGTTTATCTACATCTGAAACAACTTCGTAGGCTTCGCTAACTTCTTTAAAGCGTGCCTCTGCCTGTTTGTTATTTGGGTTGACATCGGGGTGATATTTCCGGGCTAGTTTACGAAAGGCTTGCTTAATCTCGTCTTGAGTGGCAGTCTTACTAACTCCCAAAATTGCGTAATAGTCTTTGAAGTCGGTTGCAGCCATCTACTAGCCTCCTATAGAAATTACTGTTATGTTTTTTTTTAAGATCACAGATATTTAATTGCTAGGTATAGTGCCAAGCAAAAGAATCTGATTTTAAATTAACAAAGAATATAGAAAATCAAGTGTGGTTCTTGCTCACCGTGCGATCGCAATTTCCGTACTCCGATTTTTCTGATAAGCGGATCAGGTTGTCTAGCCCTTCTTCCAGGCTTGGGGGAGCATCCCGGAGTTGACGGTGCATTCGCAAAATAATTTCTTCAGGAACCTGGCGCGATCGCTTTTTATTCCGTGCTAAACACAGCCAGACAGGTGTATCTACCCAAATTGCCGTAATTTGGGTAAAGCCCAATCCCCGGGCTAAAGCAATGACTTCACGGCGATGACGGCGCTGGGCATTGGTAGCGTCAAAAATGGCTGTATTTGCTGTAGAAATAGCTTGTTGAAATTGCCGCTCAATTTCGTGCCAAATCAGCAGCCACGGCCCCTGAAGGGCTTGGGAACCGAACAATTGCCCCCGGATGACATCCGTAGAAATCAGCGACATCTGGGGGCATTCTGCCAGTATTCTTTTTGCAAAAGTTGACTTACCGCTACCTGGAAGACCAATCAGCAAAATGAGTGCTGTTAGCGGGGCGTTTAGCCCGTGCTGAGTGCTGTTAGCGGTAGCGGGGCGTTTAGCCCGTGCTGAGTTAGAAGTTAGGAGTGAAGAGTGATTGGAAGTTTTATTCATAACTCATAACTTATAAATCTTAACTCAGCACTCACAACTCAGCACTCAGCACTATTAAATGATGGTTCCATCGGGAATTACAGCATTTTTCAACACGACAACGATGCCACTGCGGATGTAGAAACCTTGATTTTCGCGTTCAGCCTCTTGCACGTTATCTTTATTAATAATTTTGACATCGTGACCGATGCTGGCGTTTTTATCGATGATGGCACCGCGAATAATCGAGTCAGTACCAATACCTACAGGAACGTCACCTTTTTCTACATTGCATTGGCGTTCCACAGAAGGTTGATAAAAATCTGCACCCATGAGCAAAGATTCTTCGATGACGCAGCCAGATTCAATCCGCGATCGCACTCCCAACACAGAATGTTGAATGCGGCAATTTTTCAAAATGCAACCTTCGCCAATAATTGATTCTGTTACTTGGCAATCTAATAGTTTGCTCGGAGGTAAGTACCGAGCGCGGGTATAAATTGGTGCTTTTTCGTCGTAAAAACTAAAAGGTGGCAGGGGCTGCTGAGTTAGGGCTAGATTGGCATGATAAAATGCCTCAATTGTTCCAATATCTTCCCAGTAATCATCAAAAAGGTAAGCTTGAACGTTGTAATCTTTAGAGGCATCTGGAATAATTTCTTTACCGAAATCAGTCCTTTCTGTACCTTCTCTCAACAACTTGAACAAAACCTCTTTCTTAAAGACATAAATCCCCATTGAGGCGATGTAAGGCTGTTGCTTGGCTTGTTCTTTTGATAATCCCAGTACGCTTGTATCAACTTGCATTTGGGTTAACGCTTCGCCTTTAGGTTTTTCGCTAAAATCAATTACCCTACCGGAGTCATCGATTTTCATCAAACCAAAATCTGAGGCGCGGCGCTCATCTATGGGGATAACTGAGAGAGTAATATCAGCCCCCGTTTCCCTATGGCGCTGGATAAAGTGGCGATAATCCATGCGGTAGAGGTGATCGCCTGAGAGAATTAGATATTCTTCTACATCCCATTCTTCCATTAACCATAGGTACTGACGTACAGCATCGGCTGTACCTTGGAACCAGTTAGGGTTTTCTGGTGTTTGTTGTGCCGCTAGCACTTCCACAAAGCCTTCGTTGAAGCCAGTAAAGTTGTAGGTACGGGCGATATGGCGATTCAGAGAAGCTGAGTTGAATTGTGTCAGGACGTAGATTTTGAATATTTCGGAATTTATGCAGTTACTGACAGGGATATCGATTAAGCGGTACTTCCCCGCTACTGGTACTGCTGGTTTAGCGCGTAGTTTGGTTAGCGGGTAAAGCCGAGTACCCGCGCCACCACCAAGAATGATTGATAAAACTTTTTTCACAAAATTTCTCCCAGCTGCCTTTCAACTCTCACTCTCAGTTTAGGACTGTCTGCCACCACAAGTAAGGGGGATCGTCTGATTCTTTGGGATGAATTTTAGAGAATGCTGGTAGTGTATGGATGATGCTGCTGATAAGTAGAAATATAGAACATTTGTATTAATTGGGATGAAGAATGGGGTGCGATCGCACTTACTACACTTAATGCTGAGAGACATAACTAAATTTCAGGTTATGGTAAAAAACATAAGCTTAAAGAAATTAGACCTCTTGCATAAATGCTTAAATTGTCATATTGAGCGGAGCTAAACAAAGTAGTAAGATTCTTCTGTCCACTGCGTTCCGCTCAGAATGACATTTTTAATTTTTTGACTTTTGCAAGAGGTCTATTTGCTAATAACCCATTTGCTAGTTATGGTTATGGATTAAGGCGATTGCTTGGAGTTAGTTAAGCAATAAAATTTCCTCCAAAAAGAAAAGTATGAGAAGAGTTTACTGAATCAGACAATTGATATCTCTACTGTGGTTAACCACTTTCACTCAGTATTGCTTAGATCATCAGATCGCTACTTATTATAAATTTTACCTTGGGCTTGACTTAGGCTCTCCGATGGGGCCAGAGTGGTTAGTTCCAGGATCTCAGGCGCGCCCAGGGTCGTTAGGGTTGTGAGTTCCAGAATCTTCTGGACGTGTACTGGACACAAATGCAGAGTTACTAGCGACAGGAGGTTGATCGTTGGTTCCAGGGTTTTTGGTTCCAGGGTCTCCAGGGTTTTTGGTTTCAGGGTCTGGTGTAGGTTTGGGCTTGGGTTTATTTCCTCCAGTATTTTGAGTTTCAGGCTGGGTGGATTTGGAATTAGCATCTAAGTTATCCATCTTTTAAATTCTTATATTTCTATTTCTGAGCATTATTATACAGCTAAATTATGTATTCTTCCATATTAATGACTAGTTATTTTTTAGTATTTTCACAAATCTGACGAACCTCAAAATATTTTTTGCGCGCCTGATCATTATTATTTAAATAGTCTGATAGCCAACTACAGCCTTTTTTTAATAAACTAGCAGTATTTGTCTGGGATATATATTCAGAGTCAGAATCTAAACTCCATACCCTAATAGTTTTGTCACGACTGGCAGTAACAAGCACTTTACCATCATGGCTAAAGCTCAAATCAATTATTTTGTCTTTATGTCGTCCTATAGAATATTGTTTAGTAAGTTTATTATCTTTCCATAGTTGGATGCTTCCATCAATACTGGTGGCTGCAATAGCTTCGTCGTTCGGACTAAATTTTACTTTGTAAGGAGTGTTGGCACTTCTTGTTATGGAGTTTGACCAGTTATCTTTGTCCTTTTCCTTTTGCCAAACTCTAATTGTATTATCATAACTAGCTGAAATAATAGTATTATCATCACGACCAAAAGCTGCATAACTGACTGCGGCATTAAGTGCTAGAAAAGTAGTAATAACCTTGCCATCTTTTGTCAATATTTTAATATGCCCATCATCAGAAGCAGTGACAATCATTTGACCATCATGACTGAATTCTGCACTCCAAACTGTGTTAATTCGATTTTTTGGACTAAGGATACGTGATGGTTTTAATAATTTTGATGAAAGATTATCTATTTTCCATAATCTTACAGTTCCATCATGACTAGTAGAAATAATAGTTTTACCGTCAGGACTAAAATTTACGAAAGGGATACTATTCTCACTTTCTTTAGCAGAATCAAGAAAAGTACCATCTTTTTTCCATAGTTTGACTGTTTTATCGTCACCACCAGAGACAATATATTCACCATTAGGGCTGAAATTCACACTTCGGACAGCACCATCATGTGTCATAGGGAAACGGGTTTTAATTGGAGTACCGTCCATTTTCCAAAGCTTCACAGTTTTATCTTTACTTCCAGAAACAATAAGTGGATCTTTTGGACTGACACTTACACTGCTAACAGAATCTGTATGTCCCTCTAAGCGATTGTGTTCCTGTACGCCATCAATTACTGATTTGAGTCGGTTGAGTACATCAGTATTGTCTATACTTAAATCTTTAAATTGCTTGAGTGCTTGTACACTTGCTATCATTGCCTCAAGTTGATTTCCTGTAGCTAAAAGTTGCTCAGATTTTGCAACTAATGCTCCAGATGCGATCCCATCCCCTTGTTTCTTCTGTACTGTCTGTTGTTGCAGCAGTAGCGCCAATCCCCCACATAAGGCTACAAGTATTGCAGAAGCGATCGCAAATCTAGTTCTTTGTGATTCAGCTTTTGCTTTAGCTTCTGCTTGCTGTTGGAGTTTTTTGGCTTGTTCTAATTCTGCCTGATTTTGGCGATCGCGCCTCTCTAAACTCTTATGCAAAAATTCTGCTTCTAATGGGGTAAGTCTTGGCTGAGTCTTATTTACCCACTCAGAAATTACAGCTAAGTTTGCACCTGCCAACAGTGCATCATCCGATTTCTTAAACCTTTGTAGCCATTCCTGACAATCTTCTTCTAAAGAACGACTAAGACGAATATTCTCCAGATTTTCAGCAATCCAAGTATTTAATAATTTCCATTCAGATAAAAGCGCTTCATGAGCAACTTCAACTGTCTTTTCATCAGTGATAATTAAACGTTGTTGAGAACCTGCTAACAATCCTACAACCTTTTGCAATTGTTGTGGAGAATCTGAAATTGCTTCTAATCTCTCCCAGCTAGCACGCCGCCGCGTCACTTCTCCAGTTTCACCTAGCTGCACCAATTCCATAAACAAGCGACGCGCAAAGGCTTGATCTATAGTTGTTAAACTTTCATACAAAATTGTCGCTCGTTTGTCTAAAGCTCCTTTAACCCCGCCAATTTCTTCATAACCTTTACGAGTTAAAAGCGGCTCTGGCGATTCAGACTCTTCAATGCAAACTCGCCACAATTCTTTAAGCGCATATTGTAGTATGGGTAATGCACCAGGACGGTTGACTACATCAGCGAAAATTTGCGAAACTAAACCATCCTCAAATGTTACACCATGCAATTTTGCTGGTTTTTCAATTGCTTCTTCTAACTCAACAAAAGACATTGGTGTAACGATGAATGATGTGGGAGGAATGCTATTGATGAGAGTAATAATTTCTAAATAGTCAGCACAACGATTTAAGAAATCACCGCGAATTGTCAAAATTATCCGCGTTTCTGCCTCAGTTTTTTTTACTTCCTGGGCTATTAAGCGAATAAAAGCTTTGCGTTCCTCATCATCTTGACAAAGTGTAAATACTTCTTCGAATTGATCGATAAATAATAGATGCGGTTTATTTTGCTGCTGTTGTCGAGCTAAAATATCAACTAATTTACCTAAAGGGTGTTCTCCTGGTGTAAAAGATGCGATCGCCCATTCACTGCTTCCAGGGAGGCGATCGCCTTTCAGTTGCGGCAACAAACCGGCTTTTACTAAAGAAGATTTACCACTACCTGAATAGCCAATTACAGCCAAAAATCGACTCTCTGCTAAACGCGAAATTAAGGTACGAACTGCTTCATCCCGCCCACAAAAATATTGCGCTTGCTCTGATTCAAAAGCATAAAGTCCCCGATAGGGATTTTCCTGCTTGAAAGCAACTTTTTCACCTGTAGGAATATCTGATTGGGGATAAGTTACCAGAGTAATGGAACGTCCCCAACCCATCCGAATCGGCTCTTGTACGGAACCTTTAAGTTCGCTGCTGACAAAATCAAACAAGCGATCGCCACTAATCCGCCTACTGCTACCTACATTGTCAGCCGCCAATCCCTTAACAACTGCACCTGTGAAAATACTATATTCTTCACTCTTAATCACTGCGGCACGTTCAAAGCCACGACAAGCTGTAATTAAGTAATAATCCTTTTGCGAACTGAAAGCGTTAAGAGTTCTTTCTATTAACTGTCTTTCTAAAAAATAGCCGCTATGACAGCAATCGAGTAACATTACCAAACTACTCAATTGCGACTCTCGAATTAAATCATTGAGGCTATCTAGAGGAATACCATATTTTTGCTCAACATTTTCGTTTTCTTTAAATTCAATCTGACAATCGGAACTTGCCAAATATCCCTTTTGTTGCCCCAAATTGTCGGAAATAGTAAAACCGTGTCCGCTAAAATAAATCAACGCTTCATTATTAGCAGCTTGCTCTAGTAAAAAAGTTCTCAAACCTTGGCCAAGTTGAGCGCCGGTAACTTTTGACGCTGCCATTTCATAGCCATTTTTATCTTTGTTCCAGCGCTGTGGTAGTCTTTGCACAGACTGGAAATCACCATATTGCTCTAGGAGTTGCGCGATCGCTTCAGCATCATTTGTAGTCTTGGGTAAACGCGGTAATGATGGGCTGACATACTCGGCGATGCCAATAACAAGCGCGTATCGTGCCATTTAACACACCTTATGTTAGAAAATGCGGAATAATCTTGACAGACACAATGATGGCTGTGTTACTAGAAACAACACCATTTGTTATTTTTCAGCAAGCAAGCTGAAATTTATTCAGATACGTTACAAAACTTTAATCGGGGTAGCTTATGTCAGAAGTACAGCAACTATTTTTCCAAGCAGACGGGGAGATTGAGCAGATTGAGATTAACCTGACTGCTACTGAAATAACTCAGGAAATTGAGGAGGAGGATGATGGCATAGAATACAAGGATGTGCGAACAGATGCGATCGCTCGGATGCAACAAGCTCGGCAAATGATCCGCTCTTATACTATTTATGCTCTTAGTGCTTTTAAAGACTTCAATACTGCTGAGATTGAGGAGGTCAAACTTACATTTGGCATTAAGTTGGGTGGTAAAGCAGGCATTCCTTACATTACCGAAGGTTCAGCTGAAAGTAATCTGCAAATTGAAGTGAAGTGTAAGTTTGCAGAAAAACTAAAATCTGATTCACAGTAACTACAAAAAATTATCTCCACATTGTAAGGGTAGGCAATGCCCATTAAACACCCAACTTCGGTGTATTTATTCTCCTACTAACCAAATGCAATTGCTGCGATCGCTTCAAATACTTCACCCAAGATTGCTCTGACAACTGAGAAATGGCATTTGGTGACAGTGTTGCCGTAAAAATATCTTTGTCACTGGTAACACCACTAACTCCTAAACTTTTTAAAACAGCAATTGCAGCAGAATCTAAAAGTGGTTCAGTATGGATGAAAATCCCCAAACTCTGTTCTTCTGATTGAACTTCATTTAGCGCTGTAGCAAGAGCGGCATCTAATTTCTGATAATTCATCAGTAATTCCTTGGTAAAAAGGGTAGGCAAAAATTGTCTACCCTAACCTATCAAATTTATAGATTTTTATCGCCTACCCTTGTGCAGAAATAATATCTACCTTTCTCAGTCTAATTATAGATTCAAAGCATTAATTACTCCATAACCCCATTTATCATCAAATGTGCCTGCGGGTTTTCCGGGAATGGCGCTATTTTTACGTAACAGGTCTTTCATAGCAGCCGGATCGAGATTAGGATCGCGCTGCAACAGTAGCGCCACCAACCCAGTGACGAAAGGTGTCGCCATACTCGTACCAGCCATTACCACAAACTTGGAATTAATCATTGATGAGCGGTCAAAACTGGCATCGGCGGAAAGGGTTGAAACAATCATTGCTCCTGGTGCTGCTATATCAGGCTTGTGTCCATCATTGCGTAGTGGGCCTTCACTACTAAACTCTGAAACAGTATGCAATTCTAAGCCCATTTCTCGCACTTGGCTATCAATATCTGTGTATTTGGTTCTAGTTGTATAGGCGGCAACTGTAATTGCACTGCTGGCGGCTCCTGGTGAACCAATTTTTACCGCATCTTTGACACTTTTACCTGTGAAAAACACTGACGAAGTGTCATCTAGTGTCCACACATCTAAACGTGCGTCAGTTGAAGAGGTGTTGCGGACTCGTAGCTGCCAAATGCCCCCCATGACTTGCGAGGGGCCAATACCCCGGATTTGCACAAAGAAATTATGATCGCCGTTGGCTTGATCCGGTGCTGGGGTTGCTAATTGTACCCGTGCATCTGGTAACTGGTAATCTTGTGCGGCATTCTCATCAGCAATTATTTTTTGGAAAGGAGTGACAAAACCGTTAGGACTCCGCACGGACACTTCCAATTCACTATCTTTGCAATACCAAGCATTTAACCAAACTATGCCTACTTGATTCAAAGGAACATTAAAGCGGATACCACGAGTGCGTCCACTGGGTATTTTCGCTTGGCCATGAATGTTGTCGTTTCCTTCATTACCCGCAGCACAGCAAACTATTCTTCCAGGGCCAGTTTCTGCGTCAATGACTTTGGATAAGGAATCACTGCCATCATGGGCATCAGCGTGTCCACCCAAGCTGAGATTGACCACAGCTGAACGTCCCAATTCTCTAGCAATTCGGAAAATGTAACGCACACCATCGGCAATATGAGCATCTTGTAAATCTGACCTGATGATAACTAATTCGGCTTCTGGTGCGATACCGCCATAGTTAGTATCAGCACCGGCGGCAATTCCTGCAACATGAGTACCATGACCACTAGTATCCTGAGAAATTGTCAGTTGCGCTCCCGTCAATTCAGCCCCGTAGCCGCCCTCTGTGACTCCTGGCCCTGGCAGTGTTTGATCCCAAATGTGTAAAATTCGTCCGGCAAAGGCGGGGTGTTTTGGATCGATGCCACTGTCTATAATGCCGATGATTACTCCTTTGCCAGTCAGTCCGGTTTTGTTCTTAAACTCCGGTAGTTTGACTGTTCCCATTGCAGTGTCCATCCTCAAATGAAGTTTGCGTGATGGCTTAATCCAGTGAATCACATCTTCTTCAGATAGGACATCTAAACTCTCTATCGGTAAGAAAGCCGTCCGTACACTCCCAGAGTTTTGATTGACTTCAATATTATATTGTGATAAATAACTTAAGTCTGCATCAGGGTCGCAGTAGATAAAAACGACGCTCTTTGTCGGCTTGACTGGGCTTTTGTGGGCAATAATGCCAAGCGATCGCTTGTGTGTAACTAAAGCTTGATCTCCCTCATTTTGATAGTCCTGAAAAGCCAAAAGTAGTCCGGGAGAAAGTTTTTCGTGTCTCATTTTTACCTCAAATTCGATTTATTGGGTGGAAGCAAAGTAATTTAACGTGAGTTCGACAAGTCTTATTTGACCTCTCCCCCAACCCCTCTCCGACACGGAGAGGGGAGCAAAAAGCTTAATTTTTCGTTGCTCCTCCCTTTCCATTTCGGAGAGGGAGGCTGGGAGGGAGAGGTTCATCGAACTCACGTTAATTTATCAGAATCAGTCGCTCTAGCATTGGTGCAGACTATGTAGTTTTTTGCCTTAATTATTTGATGCGATTATAGTTATCTATTATTTTTCATAGATAACATCAAATAAGCTTAGGAGGCGGAAAGTTATTCCTAAGACAATTACTAATTCATAGCTCATATTCCCGATTTGTACTCATGAGACTTCTTTGAGCAGCTGCATCTAATAATTACCCAAGACTGGAGTAAGAAGTAATTTGTATGAAGCTATTCAACTAATCCATTGTCTGCTTAAATAATTACGGACGAAGTAAAGAAAATAAAATTAAGAATAATTAAGTAACAAACAACTACTGGTAAATAATAAATTCTCTATCATAAGTAGGAGCCATAAAGAAGCTAATATTTGCAACGATCGCTTCTGAACGTACAAAGAGTTATTCATGCAAATTCAAACACCAGACTGGGTAAAGCACGCTGTTTTCTACCAAATTTTCCCAGATCGCTTTGCCAGAAGCAAACAGCCACACAAACGCCTATTGCACGAAGCCCGATGGGAAGACTGGGATGCTATGCCAACCCTCCAAGGTTATAAAGGCGGGGATTTATGGGGCATCATGGAAGGTTTAGATTACATCCAAGATTTGGGAATTAACGCGATTTATTTCACACCCATTTTTCAATCTGCCAGCAATCACCGCTATCATACTCACGATTATTACCAAGTCGATCCCATGTTAGGGGGCAATAAAGCTTTTAAAGAATTGCTTGATGCAGCCCATGAACGCAATATCAAAGTTGTTCTAGATGGCGTGTTTAACCATTCTAGTCGGGGTTTTTTCTTCTTCCACGACGTTTTAGAAAACGGCCCTCATTCACCTTGGGTAAATTGGTTCAAAATTGAAGGCTGGCCGCTTTCAGCATACAATGGTGATTTTCCTGCTAACTACAGTGGTTGGGCGGGAAATCGCGCCTTGCCAGAATTTAACCACGATAATCCAGAAGTGCGGGAGTACATTATGGAAATTGCCGAATATTGGATTAAATTCGGTATCGACGGTTGGCGATTGGATGTACCATTTGAAATCAAAACTCCTGGTTTTTGGCAAGAATTCCGCGATCGCGTTAAAGCCATCAATCCCGAAGCTTATATTGTGGGCGAAGTGTGGGGAGATTCCCGCGAGTGGTTGGATGGAACCCAATTTGACGGCGTGATGAATTATCTATTTACTGGGCCAACAATTGCCTTTACCGCAGGCGATCGCGTAGTCTTAGAACAAGTCCAAAGCCGCGACTATCAACCCTACCCGCCCTTATTTGCCGCCGAGTACGCCACCAAAATCCAAGAACTACTGCAACTTTATCCTTGGGAAATTCAGCTAACTCAACTTAATTTGCTAGCAAGTCATGATACAGCCCGATTGATGAGTATTGCAGGCGGTGATGTAGCAAGTGTAGAATTGTCAACTTTACTCCTCCTGACCTTTCCCGGTGCTTCCAGTATCTACTATGGTGATGAAGTAGGTTTACCTGGTGCAATCGATCCCGACTCACGTCGCGGCTTTCCTTTAGAGGCTAACTGGAATCAAGAAATTTTCAATACTCACCGTCAATTAATTGCCCTACGTCACACTTACCCAGCCTTGCGTACAGGCGATTACCAAGTCCTCTATGCTCAAGGACAACTTTATATCTTTGCGCGAATAGGAACAGAGGAATTGATAATTGCCGTCAACGCTGGTACAAGTTCAGCAACAGCGAATGCAGATGTGGTTGGTTTGCATACTCAACCCAAGAAGCTGTTATATGGTACTGCTGAAGTTGAGTGGAATGGTGAAGGGGAAACTCAGCATTTGTCATTAACTCTTCCCGCACGGAGTGGTTGCATTTTGGGAGTGGGGAGTAGGGAGTAGGGAAAAGGCAGGGGGCAGGGGGCAGGGAGCAGGGGGAGAGAAAATGGTTTTGATTCGGTGAAATTGGATAATTTATTTCTTGGAAGTCGCTAAAAAGGGGAAAGGCTCACTGCAACCTCTCCCCTGCCTCTTTGCCTGTTCAGTTAAGCCAGCAGGGACGAACACAATTTGTCTTCGAGTTCGATTTCGCGCTCTTGGGTGGCGAGAATAGCCTGAGTGACGACGCGCTGGGTGTCAAAACCGACTTTGTGTAACTGCAACCACTGTTGAGCTTCATTGCCTTCTCGGAGGATTTTGTGCAATGGAGAAAGGAAACAGCTAAAGCCTTGTTGTTTTGCGATCGCCCAAACATCTTGGTACATTTCCGAAATCCAATCTCTGGCCAAGATGCTCCTACCATCTTGCCAATGTCTCAAAGGAGCATCAAGACTAGCCGCCGCCGCCGCCGCTTCGTTTTCAGCAGTTAGGGTGATCAGTTCTTCGCCAGAAAAGGTACTTTGGGTTAATGAATCAATGCTGGGATTTTCGATTATTTGCAACAAACGCGCTTCTAATAAGGCAGTAATGGCTAGCAGAGCAATGGGATCTGTGACTAAATCGCAAATTCGCAATTCTAGCCGATTTAGATCGTAAGGACGGCGATCGCCATTTGGCCGTACTGATGTCCATAAATGCCGCACATTTTGCATGGTTCCGGCAACAAGTTGGTCTTCCACCCACTGAATATGATCGGCGTGGCTGGCAAATAACGGCACGCGGCTAGGCGTTTGCGGAAATAGGCCCCACCGGGTGGAGTGATAGCCAGTAGTTTTGCCCTCAAGGAAGGGAGATGAGGCGCTGAGGGCAAGAAATAGAGGTGCTTCTAAACGAATCACTCGACATGCCCGCATCAATACTTCTGGATCGCTGATGCCTATATTAATGTGTACGCTGGCGGTGACTACTTTCGTCCCGTAGGTTTTCTCAATATAATCATGATAAGGATTTGCTGGATCGGAGCGATGAAAGCGATCGCCTCCACCCAAAGACAAAGTACTTCCCGGTATCAAGGTGTAATCGCCCAAGCGATTCAGGTAGTTTCGCAACTCCCGTCGGGGACGCAGCAACGCACACAATAAATTCTCGTAATTATGGGATGGTTGGGTTATGTATTCGACGTTGCGGCTATCTGGCTCCCGCATAAACCCATCCAAAGCTGCAACAATCTTGTCGGAGAGACCGACGATTTCACCTTGAGGCGTGCCAGTATACATCTCAATCTCAAAGCCTTTCAATAAGACCACCTTGTTCTCCTTCGGCTCTCTCTTGCTTATAAATTGTATCCAATTAGACGCATATCTGGATCTATCTTGCAGCCAATCAAAGGTTAAGAATAATTTTATTGCCAATTCACCCGAAATTAGGATGACAGATTTCTAGGATGTTCTCCAAAAAATTATCAAATCTTTGAGGGTACGTTCGACTCCATAGGTGTGGAATGAAGGTTAACAGCAGGATTAGGTTAGAAAAGCTGATTTTGCTTTGGGCGTTGCCTTCGCTTTGAAGACCATTGAGAAGAAGCAATTAACCATGTAACAGAAAAGCTGAGATTAGCATAAACTTCCAAAATTCATCTGAAAAAACCATTTAAAGGCTTAATAACAGCTTTACTAAAAGTCTCACTCTTTGTTTATAAAACATGCTTGAGATTACTTCAGCTTGCAAATGTAGCACTAAATACATTTTTAATGCTACATTTGGCTTTTAATACATATACAACTAAAAAATGCATGTATCTTTAGTTGGATAAAATATCTATTTTAGAACATAGATGTTTAATGGAGACTTCCTAAAGAGCCACCAAGAGTAATGATAGCCACACAACTTTTAGGCTATGGACATTGTTTGTCTAGCTGAGTGGATTTATACCGTAGTCCCTAAATATTTGCAGGGCTTACAGACGAAAAACTAATCCCCATTTTTTCCTCAATACGAGAACTGCTTCAGGTGGAAAGTTAAAGGATGAAATACTGGATAAGGAAATTAATAATATTTATATTTATAGTATTACTGTATAGTTTGTTTCTACCAATTGATTACGCAGGAGCAAACCAACTTTCCAATATTGATGTTGATGTGCAACAAGTAAATGCACTTCCAGTAGTTGAAAATTTAGTAAGTACTGACAACGACCTTACTAAAAATAGAAAGAAAGGTTTTTGTCGGTTGAATGAGATTGTTAAAGAGATAGATATATTAGAAGGACTCTTCACACTTTATTGCACTGATAATTCGGGAAAAATTTACTTAGAAATTAAACCAGAGCAGCTAAATAAAGACTATCTAGCGATAGTGACATTAGAATCGGGTGTTGGGGAAAGTGGTATTTATAGTGGATTACCTCTTTCTGATTTTCTTTTTTACTTCCAACGAGTAAACAATAGATTGCACTTTGTTGTACGTAATGTAAAATTCCGTGCAGAAAGTAAACCGGAACAGCGATCGCTTGCTCGTTCATTTAGCGACTCAGTTCTTTATTCTCTCGAAATCGCCAATATTGATCCAGAGAATGAAAATATTCTGATCAGCTTAAATGAACTGTTAATGCAGGATTTTCCGGGATTAAGTACCATATTAAAATATTCTTTACAGGCTGATTACCACTTGGATATACGCAAGTCATATTTTGGTGATGTTAACAGCTTTCCAGAAAATATAGAGATTGATTCTATTTACGGTTTTTCAGCATTAGAAGGAGCAAATTTAGTTACCGTACCCGATAGCAGGGCACTCACTCTGAAGGTACATTACAGTTTTTCTCAACTTAGAGAAAACAATGGTTATATTCCCAGACTCGCCGACGACAGAGTGGGATATTTTATTACTGCTTTTCAAGACTTATCTAATAATAATTCTCACGAATCATTTGTCCGTTACATCAATCGTTGGCATCTAGAACCATCTGATCCTAACGTTCCCTTATCTCCACCCAAAAAGCCAATTGTATATTGGATTGAAAATGCTGTACCACTAGAGTACCGCAATGCAATTCGTGAAGGCATTTTGATGTGGAATAAAGCATTTGAAAAAGCCGGATTTCAGAATGCCATTGAAGTGCAGCAAATGCCAGATGATGCTGATTGGCAACCCGCAGATGTACATTACAATACTATTCGCTGGTTCAACTCTTTAGATGCCGGTTTTGCCAGAGGGCCGACGCGTGTCAATCCATTCACCGGCGAAATATTGGATGCAGACATTATTGTAGATGCCAATATGGTGCGTTCAATTCAGCAAGAATATCACGCATTGATGGAAGCAAATTCATCTTTAGGGGGCAAAAACTCATGTCAAGCCCTTTGGGGAAGTCAAAAACTAAAAGCTAATAATTATCTGCCTTCAGACTCTGAGTTCTGCTATGGTATGGAGTCTTCAAATCAAGCCGCGATGGGGGCGCTGGCGTTGTCAATTTTGCCAAATACTACATCTAGTAGTGAAACGATGAAGGAGTATGTGCATCAATATTTGCGTTCTCTCATCGCTCACGAAGTTGGGCATACTCTCGGTTTACGTCACAATTTTCATGGCAGCACAATGTTATCGCCTGAAGAATTAAATAATACTGAAATCACTCACACCAAAGGTTTAGTTAGTTCGGTGATGGACTATCTGCCTGTGAATATAGCACCACAGGGAGTACAACAAGGTGACTATTTTCCAGGAGTTGTTGGGCCTTATGACGAATGGGCAATTGAGTATGGTTATAAAACAAGCCCATCAGCAGCAATCGAGAGAATCATTCCAGAATCAGAAAAAAGTTTTTTAGAGCAGATTGCACTAGCGTCACCTCAACCAGAATTATCTTATGCAACTGATGAGGATATCTGGGACATTAATCCTTTAGCCAACGTCTGGGATATAAGTAGTGATGTACTACTTTATTCACAGTGGCAAATGGATAATGCCCGTGTTATGTGGCAACGCCTTGATAAGGGTTATCTATCGAAAGGAGAAAGCTATAGTAATCTGCGCGTCTCATTCAATAGAGTGCTTAAATATTATTTTCGGAACGCCACTTTGCTTTCTAAATACATTGGTGGACAATCGTTTCTGCGTCTCCACCCTAGTGATAATGCTTCTTGGACATTTGTCCCTGTTTCACTTTTAAAACAACGTCAAGCTTTGACAAATTTGCAAAAGTATGTATTTGCTGAAGATGCTTTTAGCTTTTCCCCACAATTGCTCAATCAACTAGCGCCGCCACGCTGGGAACACTGGGGTAGTTTAGTGCCTAACAACCGCCTTGATTATCCAATTCACGAAAATATTTTAAAGTTCCAAAGTGCGGTGCTGCGATCGCTATTAGACAGCGATCGCTTAAATCGTTTACAGGATATAGAATTAAAAACTCTGCCTGGGGAAGCCCTTTCTATGCCAGAACTGTTTGACAGTCTGCAAACAGGCATCTGGACAGAAGTTTTAACCCCAGGAGAACCACAGCCAATTTCTAGTATCCGCCGTTCACTGCAACGGGAATATTTGAATATTTTGCTAGAGATGATGTTGGGTAATACTGATACACCTGAAGATGGGCGGACATTGGCTTGGTATAAATTGCGCCAACTGCAAAAAGCTATTGATGCTAGAGTCAAACAACTTAGTGAAAGCCTTGATATTTACACCCTAGCCCACTTAGAAGCTTCTGGCGATCGCATTAATAAAGCATTAAACGCGCAGTTACTTTCTAAGTAGACGTTGGGAATTGGGAATTGGTTAGCGAAGATGTCGTTGTAATAGACCAATTATGACTTCTGGTATTTCTAAATGAGGTAATATTCCGGCATCTGCGATCGCATAAAAATCTCGAATTGCTCTTGGATTTAAATTTGCCAAGCGTCGTCCTAGTTTGATGTTGGTAAATTGTGCTTTTTCTCCCCAAAACATGACTGTGGGAATTGTCAGTTGCTGGATATATAAACTCAGATCAAAGTAAAGATCGCCGCGTAAAAATGCCAAGGCGGAAAATTTGGCATTAGGCTGTTGTGCAGAGGTTAAATAAGCATTTACCATTTCTTGAGATACTCGTTGTGACTTAGCAAACAGAAAACTTTGTAAAAAATTTCTCACTGCAATTTCATTTTCAGCACCAAGAACATAAATAAAATTGTCCAACAAAGGCGCATTGATTACCGAAAGCGGAAGTCTGCGTCCAGCACCTTGCCCAAAATCATCAAATCCAGAGGGAGACACTAAAAACAGTGCTTTGAATAAATTGGGTTGAACGATAGCTAGGCGGATAGCAAAAGCGGCTGTTAGAGACGAGGCTACTACCGTCACTGGCTGGCGACACGTTTCGATGATAAACTCTGCGATCGTGCTGAGGTAATCCCTAATTTTATAATCCCGAACGGGATGAGCCGATTCTCCCCAGCCGATTAAATCGGGGGCTAAAATCTGGTAATTAGAGGCAAAAGCCGGATAAACTTTAGACCATTCATAAGCAGATGCCCCACCACCAAAATTATGGAGAAATAGTAGTGGAGGTAAATCTTCAGTATCAGCGACCGCCCAAGGTGCATTCGTTTGGGTATAGTAAACCATTGCCCCTAATGATGTATGGATAAGTTTATGTCCAAAGCCTGAAGGTTGAAACTGAAGCATAAAATTAGAGAGTTAGTTTAATAGCACTTTACCCGAAAGCAAAATTAGTCAGCAGCGTTCAGAGGGTGTAAAGAACACGAAAAACAGCCCAAAATTAAGCAATAAAAATAGACCGCTTTAAACAAGCTAATAATAAAATTGCATTCAGTCATAGACACCCGATAAAATTTGGTATGTTACTCATGCTCAGACGCTTACGTAGCCGTAAAATTTCCTTAGTGGTTATACTTGCGCTTGTTATATGCTTTACTGTGGTAAGTGTGCGTTCATTTGGGCAAACAATTATGACATCAGCACCCCAACTGCTCACCGACCCATTTTTGCAACTGCCAACTGAAACCTCAGTGCAAGTAGTTTGGTTTACTGAGTTTGCTGGTGTTAATCACACAGTAACCTATGGTGAAAATCTCAAACTAACTGCTAAGGCAAATACTACCAAACTCAGCCGCACTCGTGAAGACCAACAATCAAGAGTTGCCAACCAAACCAAAGACGGCGAAGTTTATCAAAAACCTGTCTGGCGTGACATTTGGCGACATGAAGCTGAAGTAACTGGCTTAACTCCTGATGTGCGGGTAAATTATCGTGTGACGAGTGTCCGAGAAGATGACGCGAGTATTAGCAGTGATGTTTTTAGTCTTGCAGCTACTCCCAAACCAGATACACCACTAAAAATTTTACTTACCTCAGATCATCAATTAAAGCCGATGACAGCAGCAAATCTGCAAAAGGTGGTAGAAACGATTGGACGAGTTGATGGAGTATGGTTTGCTGGTGATTTGATCAATATTAGCGATCGCGCCTCAGAATGGTTTGATGATAATGGTGGTGGTGCGTTGTTTCCCGGTTTACAAGGTCGTGCTAAATATGAAATGACGCACAACAACGTTAAGACAACCTACACTGGTGGACAAATAATTCAACACGCACCCATGTTTCCTTGCATTGGTAATCATGAGGTGATGGGGCGCTTTGCCAGGGCGGGAAGTTTAAATGATGAATTTGATGATACAATTCCCCGTCCAGTTGCTCAAAGAATCTACCGAGACAAATCTTTAATCGATAATTCTTTTAATACTAAGACTTACGAAGAAATTTTCTCTTTACCAAAAAGTAAAGAGGGTGGAAAAAGGTATTATGCAGTCAGTTTTGGTAATGTCCGTTTGGTAGTACTATACGCTACAAATATGTGGCGGACTCCCAGTTTAAATGGAAAATTTAAGGGTAGATATCGAGAAGCTGAAAAAGATTTAAATAATCCTGAAGATTGGGGTTATGGACAGGTAATTTATGAGCCAATTGCTAAAGGCAGTCAGCAGTATAATTGGCTAGAAGCAGAACTCAACAGCCCTGAGTTTAAACAAGCAAAATACAAAGTTGTAATGTTTCATCATCCGCCTCATACTCTGGGTGATAATATAGTTCCTGCTTATACAGAACCTGTTCAAATAATTGAACGGAATGGGGATAATATCAAATCTGTACGTTACGAATACCCGAAAGATGCAGATTATCTTATCCGCGATGTTGTACCTTTATTAGAAGCGGCTAATGTGCAATTAGTATTCTATGGGCATTCCCATTTGTGGAATCGTTTTGTTAGTTCTAGTGGAATGCACTTTTTAGAAACATCTAATGTGGGCAATACTTATGGTGCTGCTTGGGGTGACAGAAAGCGAGAAGTGCCAACTGGATATCAAGAGGATTATGTTAAGCTTGGCGATCCCAATGGTTTAGAACCAATAGTGCCAACAATTTCTCCTTTGTTGGGTGAAGATGGTAAGCAGATGCCTTATATTGCGAGTAATGATATTACGGTTTTTAGTATTTTTGATACGGGAACAGGTACGATAAGTAGTTATCGCTTTGATACTCGCAAGCCGGATTCAAAAGTATTGAAGTTTGATGAATTTAAGTTGAAATATAGCAATCCTATCTGAAGCCTTAGATCCCCGACTTCTTGAAGAAGTCGGGGATCTTGTTGTTCATAGACTAGCGATCGCTTCGGCAACTAAATTAGAAACAAAGGGCAAAATAGCCTGACTCTTAGCTTGGGCTTTCCCTTCGGTAAATACCACTAAGAGATAAGGGCGTTGTTCTGGTAACTCAATATATGCAGCATCATGGCGAACTTGACTTGTCCAACCTGCTTTTGACCAAATTTGAGCATTTTTAGTCAGTCCACCGCCTAAGAAACCTGTTACTTGATTTTCCTCGGTGTCAGTGGGTAAATCGTTGAGAGGACGTTTCAGTAAAGCCATCATTGCTTGCGATCGCACACTAGAAACCGCAACTCCACCTACAATACTATGCAGCAACCTAGCGATCGCATTTGTTGTCAACATATTGCGATTTTCTAGTAACTCTCCGACAAACGCCCGTTCTCGTCCATAAGGGCCATCACCCCAAGTTTTTTGACAGACGTTAATCGTCTCCATTTCTTCCCAACCCAAAGATTGATAATAGCGGTTAATGATATTACGCTGATATTTCCAGGTTTCAAAGGGCCCGATTGGTAATTCTGGCCCCGATGTAGTACCACTTAAAATATCCACAACCAAGCTGGTAGCATCGTTACTAGAATCGACAATCATATCCCGCAAAGCGCGTTCCAACTCCTTGGAGGTTTGAGTCATCCCTTTTTCTAGCCATTCATTTACCGCCACTAGGTAAAATAGCTTGACTATACTGGCGGGATAAATTCGTTCAACACCGCGATAAGTAAAACCACGGACTGGATGATCCCAAAAAGCTTTGGGAGTCAGTGCCCCACCAGTATTTACTAGCACTGGTGGATCGTAAACAACCCAAGTTAAGGCAATTTGATTCCGGGCTAAAGTCGGAAATTCTGCCCAAGTTGCATCTAAAATGCCATTACCAATATTTTCGAGTTGTTCGTCTTTATTAAAAAAAATCATTCTCTAATAATGTCCTTTAATCTAAAATCCGACATCCAAAATCCAAAATCAGGGGAGTATCAGTGTTTCGCTGACCTTAATTTATATGATTCTCCTGAATGTACACGTTTATCAACTCAATCTGCATCTGGAAGACATTTGTGGGTAACATCAAATCATCAAAATTTAGCCGTCGAGGTGTATTTGTGCGAAGATGACTATCCCGGATGGGTATCGCTTTCAGATTTTGATTCATTACAACCTGCTACTGTACCTTATCAGGCGGCAACATTTTCTGAATCTGAAATTAAAAAACTCCTAGCAGAGGTTATTGCTTTTACCCAGAAAGCGATGCAACAATCCAATTATTACCTTTGGGGTGGTACGGTTGGCCCAAATTATGACTGTTCTGGGTTGATGCAGGCGGCATTTGCTTCGGTAGGTATTTGGCTACCTAGAGATGCTTATCAACAGGAAGGATTCACCCAACCAATTACTATTGCAGAATTAGTCGCTGGGGATCTGGTATTTTTTGGAACTAGCCAAAAAGCAACCCATGTCGGGCTTTATTTGGCGGATGGTTATTACATCCATAGTTCTGGGAAAGATCAAGGACGGGATGGAATTGGAATTGATATTCTCTCGGAACAGGGAGATGCTGTTAGTCAGTCGTACTATCAGCAACTGCGAGGGGCTGGTAGAGTTTTTAAGAGTTACGAACCACGAAGACGCGAAGGGCGCGAAGAAATATGAGGAGTGGGTTGCTTGAGGAGAATGGGGCGATTTCAGCTATTGTCCCAGATGTTTCGGTGGTGCTGCCGATCCATGACGAAGTGGAAAGTTTGCCGCTTTTATTAGAAGCGATCGCATCTACTTTATCGTCTAGTCAGGTAAATTATGAAATCATTTGTGTGGATGATGGTTCTACAGATGGTTCTGGGGATTTTCTGAAAAAAGAGGCGCAAATCCGCACAGATTTAAAGGCGGTGATTTTGCGTCGCAACTACGGACAAACTGCGGCGATGGCTGCTGGGTTTCATTATGCAGTCGGGAAAGCGATCGTTACTTTAGATGCCGATCTCCAGAACGATCCGGCTGATATCCCTATGTTATTAGCAAAGCTGGATGAAGGTTACGATTTAGTGAGTGGTTGGCGGCAAAATCGCCAAGATGGTGCTGTAAATCGGTTACTTCCTTCCAAAATTGCCAATTGGTTAATTCGCCGCACTACTAGCGTAAATATTCATGATTATGGCTGTTCGCTGAAAGCCTATCGTGCAGAACTTTTGGCAGACATGAACCTCTACGGAGAATTACATCGATTTTTACCTGCTTTGGCGTACATCGAAGGAGCTAGAATTACTGAAGTACCCGTGCGCCATCATGCCCGTCGCTTTGGTCGTAGTAAGTATGGAATTTGGCGGACATTCCGGGTGTTGATGGATTTGTTAACCATTCTCTTTATGAAAAAATTCCTCACCCGCCCAATGCACGTTTTTGGACTGTTGGGCTTGATTTCAATGGTTTCGGGAACTGCGATCGGAATTTACTTGACTTTCGTCAAATTAGCTTTAGGTGAGATGATTGGCAATCGCCCTTTGCTGATTTTGGCTGTTCTCTTGCTAGTAACTGGAGTGCAGTTATTTTGCTTCGGCCTTCTGGCAGAATTACTCATGCGTACATATCATGAATCCCAAGGACGGCCTATCTATCGCGTGCGAGAAGTAGTAGCAAAAAATGTTAAGTAACGTAACAATAGTTATTAGTCATTAGTCATTGGTCATTGGTCATTAGCAAATAATTAAGAGTAAATATTGGTTGACTCTAGACAAATGACAAATGACAAATGACAAAAAACCATTAAATTGCATCTACCTTGAAAGCATTTAGTACTTTTGACACCGAACTGCGAGGCAACCTGCTGATTTTATTTACGGCAGGTTTATTATTCTGGTCGAGTTTGTCTGCACTCTTACCAACCTTACCGCTTTACATCGATGATATAGGCGCAAGTAAGCAAGAAATTGGGATTGTAATGGGTAGTTTCGCCATTGGCTTATTGCTATCTCGCCCAACCCTGGGACGGTTAGCCGATAAACGTGGCCGAAAAATTGTTTTGCTGATTGGGACGATAGTAGCCGCGATCGCACCCTTTGGTTACTTGGCAACCCAATCAATCGGGTTATTAATCTTGGTGCGGATTTTTCACGGTATTAGTATTGCCGCTTTTACCACTGGCTACAGTGCCTTAATCGCAGATTTAGCCCCCGCCGAACTTCGTGGCGAAATCATTGGTTACATGACTCTCGCAACTCCCCTTGGTTTAGCAATTGGCCCCGCCTTGGGAGGATATTTAGAAGCTACAAGTGGTTACGGGATATTATTTCTGTTATCCGCCGAATTGGGTTTTCTTGCTTTCTTGGGGATTGTACAAGTCATGAATCCGCCAGTGCAAACACAGGAACGAACTAAGGGGAATAATCGCAACTTTTGGCAAATTTTGGGCAGTCCACAGGTGAGAGTTCCAACAATAGTTATGTTGCTAGCTGGCTTGTCTGTTGGTGCTGTACATACTTTTGTGTCGTTGTTCCTCAAATCCAGCCAGGTAGACTTCAATGGCGGACTGTTTTTTACAATTGCGGCAATTTCTAGTTTTAGTATCAGGGTGTTTTCTGGTAAGGCAAGCGATCGCTTTGGGCGTGGTTTATTTATTACCTTTGGTATTTTTTTCTACGTTCTAGCGTTAATACTGTTGTGGCAGGCTGACAGCGCGATATTTTTCTTACTGGCTGCGATCGCTGAAGGTGCTGGTGGTGGTACACTCATCTCCATGATGGTGACGATGATGGCAGACCGCTCGCTGCCACAAGAACGGGGTCAAATTTTTGCTATATGTATAGCTGGACTTGACCTGGGAATTGCGATCGCCGCTCCTCTTTTGGGTAGCATCGCTGAACTTGTAGGCTACCGCGATATGTTTGGCTACGGTGCTGCAATCACTTCTTTTGCACTTGTCATCTTCCTCACCCAATCGAGCAAAAACCTATCTAACTCCTTCCGTTTTGCAATAGGTCTAGCTCCAGATGCCTATGCCTTGAAAAACTTAAAAGTTAGGAGCGATGAAATTTAACTCATCACTCCTAACTTTCAACTCTTAACTTTTTAAAAACGGGCGAGGAGGGATTCGAACCCCCGACACCGTGGTCCGTAGCCACGTGCTCTAGTCCACTGAGCTACACGCCCTCACCGACAATCTATATTAACACGTTCTAACTAAATGGCGCAAGATAATTTTTCATCTAATTTTCCCAACTTAACCCATCTAGATCAACACGGACAGGCGCAGATGGTGGATGTGTCTGAGAAAGCACCAACTATTCGCCAAGCAGTAGCCGAGGCCAATGTGCGAATGCTGCCAGCAACCTTCGCTGCTATCCAAGCCGGAAATGTCCCAAAAGGCGATGTGTTAGCAACTGCAAGATTGGCTGGGATTATGGCAGCCAAGCAAACAGCCGCTTTAATTCCTCTGTGTCATCCCTTGCCTCTGCAAAAAATTGCAGTCGAAATTATACCCGATCCCCAACTACCTGGTTATCAAATTCAAGCCACAGTCAAAACCAAAGCTGAGACTGGTGTAGAGATGGAAGCTTTAACCGCCGTTTCTGTGGCTGCGCTAACTTTATACGATATGGCAAAAGCCTTAGAGAAGTCGATTCAAATTGAATCGATTCGTTTAATAAGTAAGAGTGGCGGAAAATCAGGAGATTATGAGGTGTCAGAGCAATAAGCTACTCTATTTTGGGGCATTGGGCACTGGGAAGAGGACAAGGGGACAAGGAGAATTGGGGACAAGGGGAAAGATTTGTTTCAAGTTCTCACAAGTCCCCTTGTCCCCAGTTATGGAAGATTGTCAGGATCAATGCCGAGATTACGCAAATATGCTGCTAAATATTCAGCACGTTGGCGTTCTTGTTCTAGCAGTAACTCAGCCTGTTCTGCCCGTTGATTGAGTTCTAGGGAATTCAAAAATCTCTGTCCATCTGGACGGTAAATTACTAACTCTCCCTGCCCCGTTTGGAATCTAATTCCTAAGCGGGGACTAACCCAACTATCCATTTGCCATAGCTTATTCAAATGGTTGTTTTGCCGCAACCAGCCATCTAGTTGAAAACTTTCAGGGTCGTATAAATAGTATTCTTCAACACCGTAAGTATCGTAAAACTCTAGTTTACGCTCCATTTCCTTAGTATCATTACTATAAGAAAGAATCTCAAAGACTACTTGCGGTGGAATATTATCTTCTTGCCACTGACGGTAGGAACGACGTTTTCCTTTGGATCTACCGAAAACAACCATTACATCAGGTGCAGTTGGTGTAATCAGCCGAGAACGGACTGGATACCAAAGTAAATCTCCCGCAATCAAAATATTGTCATTATTAGCAAACAGAATCTCTAAATTCTCCTTAATCAGGACAATCCAACGATATTGTTCTGTATTGTCTGCCATTGGTTTGCCGTCACTATCTGGATAGAGGAGATCGGGGTCTATTTGCTCAAAGATAGTCATCTGATTTAACCCACAGGCTCTTGACTTTCAATTCAATTATGACTGCTTGTAAGGGTCTAATAGCAACCAATGCCACAAAAACCTTAGAATAAATAGGGTGTATTTTCTGTAACAAATATTTATGCCTCCTCGTTGGCCTCGCAAACCCGATCGCAAAGACCCTGATTATCGCAAGATCGATGACCGGATGAATTTTGCCGTGCATGTAGCGATCGCTGCTACCATTAACTCTGGCTTGTGGTTTTTCCACATCTTGAAAAGCACTAGCTGGGAGTGGCTGCCTTTGGTAACGTTAAGTTGGACGGGAATAGTGTTAGCACATCTGCTTTATATTAGTGCGATCGCTAACTACACCGAAACTCCCTCAAAATCCACCTGAAGATGGATTACTCATGCTGGGGCGATTGTAACTTCTGGTAGTAGGATTAGGCTATTAATTGAGCCATAATGTAAAAAAGCCTGAGATTTCGCACTTTTTCTTAATGTAGGGTTATTTTTATGGCTAAGACTAACACCACAGAACTACTGGAAGCCCTAGCAGCTGAAATTGGCGAAAATGTCTACATAGACGTTGCCAAATGGCATCTTTATTTATCTAATGCCAAACTGCATACAGTTGTTGCCGAGCAACTGTATCCTTTAATTACTTCTAACTCTGTAAATGAAGACCGAGTGTTACAGATTTTGGGAGCGATTCCAATAAAAATTGGCGGCGGGAAACGTGAAGTTCCTTTAATCGATTTACTACCCCTGCAATGCCAAGTCACTTTAGTAGATATTTTGGAAAAGTATCAACGTGATTTCTAGTTGCTAAAACCAAGATTATATTACTTGGACAATTTAATTTATCAGTATTTCCTGATTCAAGTTTTTCTTTTGAATTAGGTAATATTTTTCTGTCATAACTTTATAAAAACTAATTTTACAGATACACATAGATGAATATCGTGTAATTTCTGTGTGGTCTGATAAAAATTTCCTTTAACAATTAAGGAATCTCCGCGTTCAAAATCAGTTTAGATTTAAGCGAGTTGATCTTGAGACTCGCTTTGAACTTTCATGCAAACTCATTGAGGCAATTTCTATGCTTTTACAAGTCAAAGATAGTGGTGAATTGGTAAAAATCGTTGAAATTCAGGAATTAATTGATCCGAATAATGATGTTGTTCACGGAAAAGACCAAGAAGGTCAAGAAGAACAGCAACCTGAAACTTTTAAAAAAGAAAATCTCATTTTCCCTTCAGGTGAAGTTTTACCACGCTGTTGGTTAGATGCCGACTATAGACACGACAATGGTTAACTAGAAGATCCCCGACTTCTTTGAGAAGTCGGGGATCTGATTTTTACGCTTTTTCTTCTATCGTAACTATTTCATTCTGCTGAGAATTGGGGAAAAATGTCTTAGCAATCCAGTAAGTCAAGATGTGAGACAGTAATCCCATAGGGCCAGCAAACAAACACAGTGCAAGAGAATGAATTGTCCAAATACCTGTTTTTTGTCCTTCCCAATAAATCCAGCGACCGACGAATAAATCCATCACTAAAAAATGAATCCAACCTGTTGCAGCAGCCGTTTCATCTGCAAAAAATTTAGCGATATCAGCTAATTGGGGATTCGATAAAGCTTGGGCATTTTCTGGCGTAATGCTGCTGATAAACAAATACACATACGCCCCAGCTAAAATCACAAAAGGCAAATATGATGACATTATCTGCCGTGTAATTTTCCAGTTTGGCAATAAAATCATTAACGCCCAAAAAGGCAACACGAAAAGGTTTGCGACATTAAAAAGTTGAGAGATCGTCATATTTTTGTGAAGTGAAGACTTTTCAGTTATTATATGTTTTGAAAACTACTAACCTCAGAATATAGATCCCCGACTTTTCAAAAAAGTCGGGGATCTGATTATACTTACAAAGCTACAAGTTGTGATTCGATTTCTGAAGACTTCAAATCACGTCCAATAAAAACTAAGCGGGTTTGCCTAGCTTCTTCGGGTTTCCAGGGGCGATCGTAAAATTTATCAAATCGCGTTCCTACGCCTTGCATCACCAAACGCATAGATTTATTTGGCACTGCCACAAAGCCCTTAATCCGGTAAATTTCTTGTTGTTGTGCTAATTTCTCTAACTGCTGTTGCAGCTTTTCTGGATCAAAGGTACGATCCAAAACTAAATTAGTTGAAATAATTTCTTCGTCGTGATTGTGGTCTTCTTCGGTATCGTGGTGACTAGGACGAGAATCTAAATTGTCTTCAACTGCGGCTTGAAATCCTAATAATATAGATGCATCAAGTTGAGAACGATCGCTCTCGACAATCTTCACCACTCTGGGTAACTCTTGCTTAATTAATTCCTCAACTCTCGCTTTTGTCTCGGCATCCACCAAGTCAATTTTATTCAACACCACTAAGTCTGCACAAGCAAGTTGGTCTTCAAACAGTTCTTGCAAGGGTGTTTCATGTTCTAGATTATCATCTGCTTGGCGCTGGGCTGCGATCGCATCTGGATCGCTAGCAAATGTCCCTGCTGCTACCGCCGCGCAATCTACTACGGTAATCACGGCATCCACAGTGGCGGCGTTGCGAATTTCTTGCCAGCGAAAAGCCTTCACCAATGGTTTTGGTAAGGCTAAACCGGAGGTTTCAATCAAAATGCAGTCGATGCTATCCCGCCGCTTGATTAATTCTTGCATCGTTGGGTAAAATTCTTCCTGCACGGTGCAGCATAAGCAGCCGTTGGTTAATTCAAAGATATTAGTGTCGCCCTCACCATCTTCGGGGCAAATTTGACAGGATTTTAATAATTCGCCATCAATACCGAGTTCGCCAAATTCATTGACCAAAACGGCAATGCGGCGGCCTTGGTTGTTTTGTAGCAGGTGGCGAATTAGGCTAGTTTTTCCACTACCTAAGAAGCCTGTAATTACTGTAACAGGAATTTTTGTTGCCATTATTTAATTAATTGTACCTCTTGATATTTTCCCTGATCGCTGACTAGATTAGAAATCAGGGTTTATATAGTCTGTAGATAGGAATTAGTAAGATTACCGCAAATGAATTCTGCTAAAACTATTAAGCTGTTGATAAAACAAGCAAAATATGCTGAGAACATCAGAAACTACCAAGAGGCGGAAGACCTTTGGCTATCGGTAATCAAACAAAAACCTAATGATGTTCTAGCTTATGTGAGATTAGCAAAGCTATTATCTTATGAGAATAAAACAGAAGCGGCGTTGACATTTTATCAACAAGCCCTCCTAATCGAACCTAGTGTTCAGATATACACTGATTTAGGAACGTGGTTGTTAGATATACAAAAACCAGAAGAAGCGATCGCTGCATTTCGTCAAGTAATTGCTCTTGAACCCAATAGGTGTATTGAAGAAATATATAGAATGTTAGCTACAGCACTCATACAACAGGGGAAACTAGATGAAGCTTTAGCTATTTGCCATCAAGTAATTGAACTTAATTATCACCTTCAAACCTGTTTAATTACTGGTGAAGCAATATATGACAAGCAGGGATTTTCCTCTGTTATGGCTGCTTTTCGCCAATTCGCTGCTAAAGTTCAGCCGCAGCCGATATCTGGTCTTTACTACGGACTAGGTAATTATATATTATTTCACTACAACGATAGAAACGATGAAGCGATCGCTGCTTTTCAAGAAGCACTTAGACTAAATCCTGGTCATCAATACGCAGCACAAGCTCTTAACAAACTCCAAAAGCAGTAGGGGCAACATCCCCGCGATCGCCTGATTTTATTCAGGTGAACCCAGGGACGTTGCCCCTAAATTTACAAAATCTTACTTAATAAAGTTTACTCAGCAGTGACGAGTTCAGTACTACCGCGTGTCCGTCGCCGTGTGAGGCTGTTGAACACCATTACACCAATCGCTTTAATCAAATTGCCTTCCAATTCTTGGAACATCTTCATGTTCGTGCCAAAGGCGGCGTTTGCTTCCTCAACGATCCGATCGGTTGTCGCCTCGTCAAGGGGTAATTCATCCAAACTTTGCCGATACTTTGTTTTGAATGCCTTCTCATCAGGAATTTCTGGAAACTCATAAAAAGCTGTTCCTTGCCCATCAGACAAATTCATCGCTGTCACAGCAATGTTTTTGAGAATTTGTCCCCCGGATAAGTCACCTATGTAACGAGTGTATGAATGGGCGATTAACAATTCCGGTTCTGTAGCAGATATTTCTCGGATGCGCTGTACATAAGCTTCACCTGCGGGAGATAGTTTGATTTGCTCTCTCCAATTTGCACCAAAGTAATAACTTAGGTCTTGTTCTAGGCTATGCTTGCGGTTTAGCTGAGGAAAGTTAATTTTAGAAACTATTGGGTGCTGGCGATGTTTTTCTATTTCCTCTTCCATCGCTGAGTAGACGAAGTAGAAGTTAGCAACTAGTTTCCGGTAAGAGTTTTTTTCTACTACTCCTTTTAAAAAGCACTTGACAAAACCTACATTTTCTGCCATTGTGTGGGCTTTCTTAGTGCCTACACGTAATTTGGTTGCTAAATTGCTGCTCATGCTAAAATTCTCAACTTTAAAAAGTTAACTGCCGAGTTTTAATTCACTAACGGCTAAAAAAGCCATTAAAACGTTACCTTAAAACTATTTGATGAGAATTTATATTAAAATTTTTTAAGCAGCTTTGCCGTCGTGTAAAAACACACAATGGTAAAGCTATGGAAATATAACTTTACATTGCCGGATTTTGACTTTTTGTTGTTATTAGCTAACTTTAGCTTTCATTCGGAGTTTTCCTAAAAAGCATTGATGATGAAATCTAAGTAATATTTCTTACGTTCTATTTTCTTTTAATAGCATTGCAAAGTGTGAACGAATACAGATAAGAATCAAAGCTAAAGTTAATGGCATAAAAGGAATAATTAGCTAAAATGTGGAAACTTTACTGATAACGTAAAAGCTAATACTGACTTCATGGAATATTTACAATTCCAAAGTCATCAATTAAGTATAATTACGTAAAAGTAGCTTTATTTGGAATGAATTTCTCAAGAGAAAAAGCATGTCAAAATTGCTGAATAAAGTCTTAAGTGCTATTTTTCAGTGTGATTGTGTGGAGTGTTTAAATATATGGTTTCATCTATAACTCGGACATCGGGCATTCCTGGGGGTTCTACTTCCGAGGTTGAAGGTTTAGGCAAAGGGATTGAGAGCAGTTTTGGGCTGAATTTAATTCCACTACCAGCAAATCCCTTATTTGGTACAGATGGGATTCGCGGACGAGTCGGAGAATTACTAAGTGCGCCCCTAGCATTACAAGTTGGTTTTTGGACGGGGATTGTTTTACGTAACCATGCTACTCAAATAGGGCCAGTCATTCTCGGACAGGACTCTAGAAACTCCAGCGATATGCTAGCGATGGCTTTGAGTGCAGGATTAACAGCAGCAGGGTTAGAGGTTTGGTATTTGGGATTATGTCCTACTCCTTGCGTTGCCTATCTCACCAGCATCAGTGATGCGATCGGTGGAGTGATGATTTCTGCTAGCCACAATCCCCCAGAAGATAATGGAATTAAGGTTTTTGGTGCGAATGGTGGCAAGTTACCGCAAATATTACAGGCAGAAATAGAAGCGGGACTGCGTGGGAAAATATCACCCATTGCTAAAGTCAGTAATTGCGGACGGCATTACTCACGTTTTGAGTTAGTGGGGCATTACGGCGATGCGTTGAAAAAACCCTTGAACAGTGACCTAAATCTTCAGGGAATGAAGATTGTTTTAGATTTGGCGTGGGGTGCAGCAGTCGGGTTAGCGCCATCAGTATTTACAGAAATGGGGGCAGAGGTGATCTGCTTACATAACGAAGCAGATGGCGATCGCATTAATGTCAACTGCGGTTCCACTCATTTAGATATTCTTGCCGCCACAGTCCAAGAACACAACGCCGACATCGGCTTTGCTTTCGATGGCGATGCCGATCGCGTCTTAGCGGTAGACAACACTGGTAGACAAGTTAACGGCGATTACATTCTCTACCTGTGGGGACGGCATTTACAAAAAAACCAACAACTACCAGACAACCTGATTGTATCTACAGTCATGGCTAACTTAGGCTTTGAAAAAGCTTGGCAGCAAATTGGTGGTAACTTAATTCGTACCGCCGTCGGCGATCAATACGTACAAGCCGAAATGCAGCGAACTGGGGGAATGTTAGGCGGCGAACAATCAGGTCATATTCTTTGCCGTCATTATGCTGTTACTGGAGATGGCTTGTTAACAGCCTTACATATCGCAGCTTTGGTCAAAGAAGCAGGTGTTCTCTTTAGTGAATTAGTAGATCAAAGCTTCCAGACATATCCGCAAATTTTGCGGAACGTGCGAGTTGTAGATCGCGATCGCCGTTTGGGGTGGCAAGATTGCGAACCAGTGCAACAAGCGATCGCCCTTGCAGAAGCAGCAATGGGTGATTCTGGCAGAATCCTGGTTCGCGCCTCTGGTACAGAACCAGTAATCAGAGTCATGGTAGAAGCCGCCAATGCCGAACTTACCAACTACTGGACAAATGAATTAGTTTCAAAAGTCCAGCAACATCTGATGGACTAAATTAGCTATCATCTCAGCTTTTAACAAACGCCAATTTTTTGTCACAGCTTCTAAGGTTAACCGTAGAAGCTGTGATGTTTGTATTGGTATTGTTATATAGTCTACGGCAAAAGTGTTGAATGTTAAGAGAAATCCG